>JBEBHT010000399.1:0-3890 GCA_040081135.1 Lacibacter sp.
GTCACCGTATCTGATTGGTTGAAGTTTGTAAAGAGTCAGCAAACAAACCCCAATGCTAAACTGCAGCTCGACTATAAAAATGTAATGAAGCAGTTTGTAGAAACAACTGCTGAACAGTATTACAAAGACAGGCTTGAAACTATGAACGAAGACTTCCGCTACCAGATTAAAGAATTCAGTGAAGGAAGTTTACTGTTTGAAGCAATGGAGCGGAAAATATGGAGCGTGGCTCCAACTGACAGTCTTGGATTGGTGAATTTTTACAAAGCGAACAAAACAAAATACAAATGGCAGCCCAGTGTAAATGCAATTGTGTTTAACTGTTCAGATACATCTGTTGCCAACAGGGCTTTGCTGCTGATGAAAAAAGATCCGCTTAAATGGAAAGATTATATGGATGGTTTTAACGGAACAGCTTTAGCTGACAGTGGCCGTTTTGAATTTAATCAATTACCTGTAACAGAACAGCGTGATTTTAAAACGGGAACATTTACTCCTGTTGTTACCAATACCAATGATGGTTCTTCTTCATTCTGTTATATTGTTAAAGTTTATAACACAGAAGACCAGCGCAGCTTTGATGAAGCAAAGGGTTTGGTGATTAACGATTATCAGTTATTGCTTGAAGAACAATGGATCAGTCAGCTGAAAAAGAAATACCCGGTGAAGGTGAATGAAGCAGTGGTGAAAAGGATGGTTAAATAGTTAAACACACTTTATCAAACACATCAGAAACATTTAGCTGAAAAAATCAGAACAGTTTTTCAAAACTCAGCTTCGGAGTAATGGTGCAGCCAATACTTTCTTTAAACTGGCACAACCCATAGTTGGGAATACTTGCTTCTGTGGCAATGCCAAAGTGCAGGTACTTTTTACCCATCTTCTGATAATATTCTTCAATATGGTATGACAGAAAATTCATTGGCCGCATGGAAGAAAAACCGGGCAGGTCGCCCCACAAAGCCACATACTGAATATCTTCTGTAACTGCATATACAATTGCTCCTGCCACCGGCACATGATGCTGTTTTAACAGGAAAAAATCCATAGGTATAATTTTGTTCGTTTGACTAATATCTTCAAACGTCATATGCATCGGCCGTTCTTTCAGCAAATGGTTTTCTTTGATGATTTCATAGGTCAGTTGCTTCTCCGCATCATCATTGCAAAGACTTACAGAAAAATCATTTTGCTGACTGACACGCAAATTCTGTCTTGCCGTTTTCCACATACGTTCCAAATAAGGTTGCTCATCCTGCAGTTCGATATAAAAATCGATATCAAGATTAAATACCCGGTAAGAAAAGCGGTAAAGTACATTAATTAGTTTGGTAAGAAATATACGGTTATAAATTAATGGTGGCAGTACCATACAGATTCCTTTCAATCCTTTTTCAGCTGCAAACTCTTCCAGCAAAATAACTGCCTGCTCAATGGCACTGATCTGCACATCTGCTTTCAGAAATGAAAAACCTCCAAAAGGTGCAGAAAAAGGAGATATCAGCATTCCCTCTCTTACTCCGGCAATAATACCCAACCTGTACTTCGAATCTTTGTAAAGAAGTGGGAAAACAGAGTCGCATTTATGCTGATTGATGGATGCAAATTCGGCAGAATTAAATACATGATATGGTTCATGGAAAACCTGTTCGTACTCTTTAATCCCGACTCTTGCCAATGAATGTGTGGTAACGGACATAATTATCTCAGTTCAATTTTTCATTAAGTTGATTGTACCAGTATACAAAATTGTATGCTGACGAATTGGGTTGGAAATTGGCGAATAAAGATGCAGGTTTCGGGCATAGGAGAATGGATAATCAGCAGATTATAACTATCCGGATATAAATATAATAGATAACATTCAACTTACATAGCCTGAAATGCGCTTATTGAATATTTCTATCCCAAACGAACAAAAACATGACCAGAATCAGGATAATTCAAATTACATTCTTCACCACATTATAAATCACTTTAGGACTGCCGAGTGTGTAATAATGCAGTACCGGCACACCGAAATCTTTCAATTCCTTTGATTGCTGGATCAGCCAATCGGTTCCAATTTTTTTGCAATCTTCATCCGTTTTAGCTTTCGTGATTTCATTACTCAGCTCAGTAGGAATATCCACATGAAAGGTTCTTGGAATAACGGTCAATTGTTTTTTAGTAGTTAATGGTTTTAGTCCGGGGATAATGGGAACTTCAATACCCATTTCACGGCAGGTTTTTACAAAAGCAAAAAACTTACTATTGTCGAAAAACATCTGCGTCATAATATATTCAGCACCGGCATCAACCTTATCTTTCAGTCGCTGCATTTCTATTTCCATGTTTGGGCTTTCGAAATGCTTTTCCGGATAACCTGCAACCCCCGCACAGAAATCGGTACGAAATCCATCACGGATATCTTCTTCGAGATAAATACCGTGATTGAGGTTAATGGTTTGTTTCAGCAGATCGATGGCAAACTTATGTCCGTCGTGATGCGGTTCAAAAGAAGTTTCATTCTTGGGGGCGTCTCCCCGTAAGATCAGCACATTCTGTACACCGATGAAGTTGAGATCAATCAGTGCATCTTCCGTTTCTCTTTTGTAAAAACCACCGCAAATGAGATGCGGTACGGCATCGATATTATAATGATTCTGCAATGCAGCACAAATACCTACCGTTCCGGGCCGTTTTCTAATCTCTACTTTTTCAAACGTGCCATCCAGTTTCTTTTTAAACACCTGTTCGGCACGGTGATAGGTAACGTTGATGAACGAGGGTTTGAATTCCATCAAAGGATCGAGATGATCAAAAATGGAATTGATGGTCTTTCCTTTTAACGGGGGAAGAATTTCGAATGATACAAGGGTATCTTTTGCCTGTGCGATAAGTTCAGTAACCTTCATGAATTGCTATATTCCTGCAAACATATAACAGCAGTTGCTTTTAATCAAACAATGTTTATGAACGACTGTTCTTATTAGAGATGGGATTTCACATTTCAAAAGGGATTCTTATCGCTCAGTTCTGCTGAAAACAGGTATTTTCGCAATCATAACTTTTTTGTTTTGAGTTTAACCATTCATACCTCCGAGCTCGTAAAGCGTTACCGCAACCGAACCGTTGCCGATAAAGTAAGCATTGAAGTAAAGCAGGGTGAAATTGTGGGTTTGCTGGGGCCAAATGGTGCTGGCAAAACAACTACTTTTTACATGGTGGTTGGCTTTATTAAGCCCGACGAAGGCGAGGTTTTTCTCAATGATCTGAATATTACCCGGTATCCCATGTACAAACGGGCGCAGATGGGAATTGGTTACCTGCCGCAGGAAGCCAGTGTGTTCCGCAAGTTATCGGTGGAAGAAAATATTGCTGCAGTACTTGAAATGACCAAGCTCAGCAAACAGGAACAGCATAATAAGCTGGAAGAATTACTTACTGAATTCCGCCTGCATCATGTTCGTAAGAATAATGGCGACAGTTTAAGTGGTGGCGAACGCAGAAGAACAGAAATTGCCCGGGCATTAGCTGTTGATCCGAAATTTATTTTGCTGGATGAACCTTTTGCAGGTGTTGATCCCATTGCAGTAGAAGATATCCAGGCTATTGTTGCCAAACTCAAATACAGAAATATCGGCATTTTAATTACTGATCACAATGTAACTGAAACACTTTCCATCTGCGACAGAGCCTACCTGCTCATTGAAGGAAATATCTTTAAGCATGGCACAGCCGAAGAATTGTCGGATGATGAGCAGGTGCGCCGTCTTTATCTTGGCCGCAACTTTGAATTAAAACGTAAAGATTATCTGCACGACGATGCAAATAAACCAATGCCGGAACAACCAACCCAGTAGTTAGATCGCTAAATCTCCCTTAAGTTTTTTATCTTGCCATTATCA
>JBEBHT010000053.1:0-16268 GCA_040081135.1 Lacibacter sp.
CTGTTTTGTTAACCATACCAGCATTCGTTACCTTTGTGCTCCAAAAAAATCAAATACAGTTCATGAAGATCAGTTTCCCCGATGGCGCTGTACGGGAGTATGAAAATGGAAGTTCAGCCATGGACATTGCCAAATCAATCAGCGAAGGATTGGCAAGAAAGATTTTGGCTGCAAATGTAAACGGTCAGGTATGGGATCTGAGCCGTCCTATCAATGAAGATGCAAGCCTGCAATTATTAACGTGGGATGATGCAGCAGGAAAGAATACGTTCTGGCATTCCAGTGCCCACCTCATGGCTGAAGCAGTTGAAACCATGTTCCCCGGTGTAAAATTCTGGGTAGGGCCTGCTTTGGAAAAAGGTTTCTATTATGATATGGATCTGGGCGACCGGAAAATGAATGAAGAAGATTTGCTGTTGCTGGAAAAGAAGATGAATGAACTGGCGAAGAAGAACAATCCTTACCAGCGGAAAGAAATATCAAAAGCAGATGCTGTAAAATACTTCAGCGATAAAGGGGATGAATACAAATTAGATTTATTGCAGAACCTCGAAGATGGCGGTATTACATTTTACTCGCAGGGAGGTTTTACTGATCTCTGCCGTGGTCCGCATATTCCGCATACAGGTTTTATCAAAGCTATCAAGTTAACCTCTATTGCAGGTGCTTACTGGAAGGGCGATGAAAAAAATAAACAGTTAACCCGTGTGTATGGTGTAACCTTTCCTTCTCAAAAAGAGCTGGATGAATATCTTCTTATGCTTGAAGAAGCAAAGAAAAGAGATCACCGTAAACTGGGAAAAGAGTTAGGAATTTATACCATGGATGATGATGTGGGACAGGGTCTGCCTTTGTGGATGCCTAACGGAACCATCATTATTGAAGAGCTGGAACGTTTGGCAAAAGAAACCGAAAGTGCAGGTGGATATAAGCGTGTGGTTACTCCGCATATTGCGAAGGAGAGTATGTACTTAACCAGTGGTCACTTACCATACTATGCCGACAGTATGTTTCCTCCTATGGAAATGGATGGCGAGAAATATTATTTGAAAGCCATGAACTGTCCGCATCACCATAAGATTTTCGATGCTGAACCAAAGAGCTATAAAGATCTTCCTTACCGCATTGCTGAATACGGTACCTGTTACCGTTATGAGCAGAGTGGAGAATTATTTGGATTGATGCGTGTACGTTGTCTGCACATGAACGATGCACATATTTACTGCAGTCATGAAGATTTTGCACAGGAGTTCCGTGCAGTGAATGATATGTACCTGAAGTATTTCAAGATCTTCGGTATTGATAAATATGTGATGCGTTTAAGTTTACATGATCCGGCCAAACTTGGTCAGAAGTATGTAAACGAACCCGAACTCTGGAAGAGCACTGAGGAACTGGTAAGAAAGGTGCTGATCGATTCCAACATTCCATATGTGGAAGTGCAGGATGAAGCGGCTTTCTATGGTCCGAAGATTGATGTACAGATCTGGAGCATTATTGGCCGGGAGTTTACTCTGGCTACCAACCAGGTTGATTTCAACAGCGGTAACAAGTTCAAACTCAGCTATACCAATCAAAATAATCAGCCCGAAGTTCCCTTGATCATTCACCGTGCTCCTTTGGGAACACACGAACGTTTCATTGGATTTTTGCTGGAACATTATGCCGGGAAGTTCCCGTTATGGCTGGCGCCTTTGCAGGTGAAAATTCTGCCTATCAGCGACAAGTTTCTGGATTATGCAAAAACACTGTTGCTGAAACTGAAAAAAGCTGATATTCGTGCTGAAATTGACGACCGCAGCGAAAAGATCGGGAAGAAGATCAGGGATACCGAGCTGGCAAGAGTTCCTTATATGCTGGTAGTGGGAGAGAAAGAAGTGAATGAAGGAAAAGTATCAGTTCGCAAGCAAGGCAAAGGTGATGCAGGAACATTTGACGTGGATGCCTTTATTGCAGCAGCGGTTGAAGAGATCAAAGAACGTAAATCGGAATAACTACTCTTTCCCCTAAAGAGTAAACAATAAAAATTAAAAATGAATAGCCTTCCTTCAGGGGATGAGGGCACTAGAATATGGCATTTCCATCAAGACCTCCAAGGGGACGATTTATGCCCCGAAAGGAACCAGAGCATCGCATCAACCATATGATCCGTGTACCGGAAGTTCGGTTAGTTGGCGAGAACATTGAAGTTGGTGTTTATCCCACTCAAAAAGCATTACAGATTGCACAGGAATTAGGATTGGACCTTGTAGAGATTTCTCCGCAGGCAGTTCCGCCGGTTTGTAAAGCCATTGATTATAACAAGTTCCTTTACGAAAAGAAGAAGAAGGAAAAGGAAATGAAGTCGAAAAGTAAATCGGCTGAATTAAAAGAAATTCGTTTTACACCCAATACAGATGATCATGACTTTGATTTTAAAGCAAAGCATGCAGAGAATTTTCTGAAAGACGGTAACAAGGTAAAAGCCTATGTTCAGTTTAAAGGAAGGGCCATCCAGTTCAAGGAAAGAGGGGAGCTGGTATTGCTGAAATTTGCTGAGCGTTTGAAAGATGCCGGTCAGGTAGAAGGATTGCCCAAGTTGGAAGGCAAGCGAATGTTGATGATCATTGCGCCTAAGACAGCGAAGAAGAAAAAAGAAACTGCAGAATAAAAAAAAGCCGCTTTTTACAAGCGGCTTTTTTGTGCGTTCAATAAAATTTATTTAGATGAAAGTTCAGCAAGGTTCATGCTCTTTGCAATTGCTTTTAATACATCTGCATCATTACTGCCTCTTGATTTTATGGTAAGCATAAAACGATCGGCGATTGCATACGTAACAGTAGCGTTGTTATCTTTCTTAAATACCTGCTCATAACCTTTTACCAATTTCATTCCTGTATCAAATGAACCTGATTTTTCTGAATCATTTTCCATTTGAATATTCATGCTGAACATCGTGGCTGCAGTTGTAAAGCCCATGGCAGATTGGTTATAATCGATCAATTCAACATCAATAGTTTTATCGCCGCTTTTATACCGCTGCTCGGCATTACTCATACTGCCAAAGCCCGGCATATTCATTGATTCGCCATCGGGATCTCCATCTTTTTCATATCCTGCAACATCAGGAAGGTATTTCTGTAAATCTTTATAGTTCATTGCGAGTGTATCACCTTTGGCTTTTCTTTCCTGTCTTCTTTTCTCTGCATCTTCTGTAGCTTCTTTCATTTGTTCTCCTGCTTCCTGAATATTATTCACCGTTATTTCACCGTCTTTGGTTTTAATGACGGTGTCTTTGTTTCTGCCGAGGCCGCAGGATAAAAGAATAGCTGAACTTAACAGAATACTGCTGATGGTTTGAACTGTTTTCATGATAAATTTTTCATAAAGCTATAGCAAATACATCTTGCTGACAATACCCTTTTTTGGGGAGAAAGGGGAACATTGTTCCGGATTGGAACAAACTGGAACAATGATGCCGGTTCTTCCGGATTATTTCGCTAATCCTTTTCCAATAATACCACCACTTACTTCAAGTGTAGTTCCATGGATTGCATTGTTCTCCATAATAAACCGAACTGTTGCAACGATCTCATCTGTTTTCACCAATCTGCCAACAGGTATTTCATTAATTATACCCTGCAGAATTTCAGGTTTGATTGCCATGAGCAATGGTGTTTCAACATAGCCGGGAGCAATGGCAGCCACACGGATATTCTTTATACCTCTTGCATGAAACTCACCGGCCAGAATTTTTGGCCATAAAGCAACAGATGCTTTGGTAGATGCATAATTCAGTTGTCCCAGCTCACCTGATTTGTTGATGGAGGAGATGGGGATTAGAACTCCTTCCCAACCATTGTCAACCATACGTATTGCTGCTTCACGAAGTGTTAAGAATACACCCGTCATGTTTACATCAATCACCTGTTTCCATTGATCGGTGGTCATGAACTTTTTTACTTTACCCGTTTCTCTGTCAGGTGTAATTAAAAAACTGTCACGGATAATTCCCGCACAGGCGAGCACCACATTGATACTGCCGAATTGTGTTACAGCAAAATCCATGAAAGCCTGTACCGATGATTCATCAGTAACATTCAATACTGTTGCTGCGGCCTGTCCGCCATTGGTAAGAATCGTTTGCTTAACTGCATGCAACTTTTCTTCATTCATATCGCCTAATACAACTTTTGCACCTGCTGCTGCTAAAGCAATGGCTGTGGCTTCGCCAATACCACTGGCTGCTCCTGTAATTACAATTACACTGTTGTTTACCTGCATATTTATTGATTGAGAAAGTGTTTAATAATTGATACAATTTCTTTTGCTCCGTCACCATACAACATGGTTTGATGATTGCCCGGCACTTTTGCATAGATACAATTTTTCATCATCTCTACAGTTTCCATTGCATTCGCTTCGGGCAGCAGAGCTGCATCCATTGTATACACACCGGGAGCATTGATGAGAATGGCCAGATGTTGAACTGTTTGTAAATAATCGGGCCAGGGTTCACCTAAACTGCCTTTTAATACAGCTTCCATCATATGATCAGGTTGGGGAATACAATTCACAGTTCCATCTTCATTTACTTTTACATCTGCATTGTAATAAGTCAGCATCTGTTCTTCCCAGAAAGTTAAGTAAGGTGCTGCTTTTACTTTTTCAATATATGTTTGAAAGGAGGGGAAGGTTTGTCCTAATCTTCCAAGGGCAGGGCCCAACATTTCTTTTGTATTGGGATGCATGTTGGCTGCTGCATCCATCAGTATTAATTTCTCAACACGGTCAGGAAAAAACTTTGCAATGTACAGGGCAAGAAAACCACCAAAGGAATGACCAGCTAAAATAATTTTCTCTAAATGCAATGCATCCATCAAGCCAATGATATCTGCTGCGTGTTCTTTCATTGTATAACCTGATGAAGGAGCATCGCTTTCACCTCGTCCACGCAAATCAACTGACAATACATGAAAAGCCGGACTCAATCCTGCGGCAATCAATCCATCAAATGCATGTGCATTGGCAGTTAAGCCATGTAACAGCATGATGGTTGGTTTTTTGCCGGCAAACTCCAGGAAATGGAGCTGTATATTTTTTGTTTTGATGAAATGACTTGTCATTTTTTTTCTTTTGTGGTTAAAGCACCTGCCTTGTTTATCTTATTCTGCAAATTGTTCTTTTAACTCTCTCTTCAATACTTTGCCGGCAACATTTCTCGGCAATTCATCAATGATAATCACTTTGTAAATTTTCTGATACCGGGCTTCCAGATTTTGATTGGCCCAGTCTTTTATTTCATCAGCAGATGAAGATGTTTCTTCGTGCAACACAACTGCTGCAACAGGTGTTTCACCCCATTCTGCATGAGGAATTCCAAACACAGCTACATCCTTTACTGCTTTATGTTTGATAATAATTTCTTCGAGATCTGTGGGATACACATTTACACCTCCCGAAATGATGAGGTCTTTTTTTCTGCCTGTAAGAAATAAATATCCATCTTCATCCACATAGCCCAAATCACCTGTGAAGAGCCAGCCATTCTTCAATGCTTCTTTTGTTTGTTCAGGATTTTTATAATACTCCGTCATGAGCAAAGGACCTCTGCCAACAATTTCTCCAATTTTCCCCTGCGGTAATTCTTTTCCTGCTTCATCAACAATATTCAGTTCCATAAACTGGGGCGTAGTGCCTACGCTTCCAGTTTTTGTCATTGTATAATTCCGGTCAAGAATCGTCATGAAACCTTCCGTTAAACCATAGAGTTCGTAAAATACATTTGGAATGCGTTTGTTTAATTCCTGTTTATGTTCCAGCAGGAGAGGAGCTCCTACCGAAAGAATATATTCGAGTGATGAAAGATGTTCTTTGTTGAACGCTGCTTTTTGTAAACAGCCAATGATCTGTGATGGAACAAGAATTGTATGTGTTACTTTTTCTTTGTGAATCATATCCACCACTTCTTTTGCATCGAAATGACTCATCAACACATACGTGCAACCCATGAACATGGCCGGCATCAATGTTAAAAAAGATCCATTAAAAATAATGGAGCCTGAATGCATGATCACACTTTCAGGAGTTATGCGATATGCATTTGCAAACAAAGAACCATATAATGCTCTTACAGCATGACTGATAACAATTCCTTTTGGTAAACCTGTTGTGCCGCTGCTGTAAATAATATTGTAAGGATCGGTACCAACTACTTCTTCTGCTGCCGGAGCAATGGTTGAATGTTGCTGTTTTTGTATATGATAGTTTTGATAGCCTTCCTCGTTTGTATCCGTTATCCAGAAATTTCCGGAAGGAATTTTCTGTAAATCCTTTTTAACGAAATCAATATGTTCAGTCAAATCATGACTGGTGATAACGAGTTTTGTATCAGAGTTGTCGAGCAAATTAAATAACCCCTGTCCACGCAGCAACGGACTCAACGGAACTGCCACCGCACCAATATTTGCACAGGCCCAGTATGTTTCCCATAACTCTAAGGAGTTGGAAAGCAGTGTTGCTACCTTATCTCCTTTGCTTATACCAGCTGCTGTGAATGCATTTGATAAACGATTGACTTCTTCATACAGTTCTTTATACGTTAACCGTTTGTCTTCAAAAATAATGGCCGGATGATCAGGTCGAAACCTTGCATGTTTCCTGAGCCAGTATTGTATGGTAAGTAATTGGAGTGACATAGTAGATCGCTTAAGCTGAGAACTAATTTAATCAAAGGAGTGGAATGATTTAAAACAAGGAAGATGGCACCTTTTGCAAGGTGCCATCTGTTAAAGATCAACTCTCAACTTATTTTTTAGACTTTGTACCGTTGGGAATATGTGCTCTTATTTCAACTGAATACAAACGGCCGATGGATGGTGATCCAACAAACTCTCTCTGATCAGTATTGAACAAATTGCTGATACCTCCACCAATACTTAACATGCTGTTCAGTTTATAGCCAGCACTGATATCTACTGTTGTGAAACCACCCAATGCACCCCAATCAAAATTCTTCACATAGTTTCTTGGTTGATTGTTCAATGGATTAATACCACCATACACAACACCTCTTTTTCCTTTTCCTGCTGCAGTAGAAATCTGGTTGCCACTATACAGGTCATACTGTTGAACCCAACGAACAGAAAGGTTGATGAATAATTTTCCTTTTGCAAGGTTGAGGAAACTCAAAGTAGAAGCTAAACGGTTTTTTGGTGCATTCAAACTTCTTTCTTCAAGTGAAACATATCCATCTCTGTTTGCATCGTTCTTAATATTATTTTTTGTAATGTCTGATCCAAACCAGCTGTATTTTACAGCAAGACTGATGTTGTCAGTAAAGAAGTAATTCAATCCAACATCAATACCATACGATTTCACCTGTCCGTAGTTGAAGTAAGTGCTGAATGCAGCATTCTTCAATGTATCAGCAGTAACTGTTCCGGGGATTAATAATGGAGTAGAGATTGGAATATCACCAACTTTTAATGCACGGCCACCAACGGTTAATGCCGGACTTAAGAAGTTTTTACTGATACCGTAATATCCATTGATATCGATATAGAATTTTTTACCAATCGCCCCTTTATAACCTAATTCCCAGGTATTGATTTCTTCAGGATTAAGTGGCGTGGTTGTTTTTTGCTGTGTAGCATCACTGAACTTAGCAGCATTCGGTATATAAGTTACACCATTACCGTTTCCAAACACCAATCCAAATACACTTGCACGCTGGAAGAGAATAATTGGTGCAGCAAATGCTTTACCCCATGTTAAACGGACTGCACCACCCGGTACTCCTTTAACTAAACCGAGTTTGGGTGAAAACATATTGCCGAATAAACTATGATTATCCAGTCTTGCTGCCGCTACCAGTTTAAAATCGGCAGGTAATGTTTTTTCCAATTGAATGGCCCCGCCAAACTGTGTGATCTCTACTTTTTCATTTGCATCAATTAATACAGTGCCAAAAGTTTTGGGCAAATCTTTTTGATAGGTTGTACCAACAATCATATTCAAACCTATTGTGCTGAAATTATAATTGTATTGTGCTTCTGCATTGAAACGTTTTGATTCTTCTTTAAATGTATTTCCCAAACGTGTAGCAAACGCCTGTGCTGAATCGGGCGGGAGACGGCCTGCAGATGGATACAGTGGATTGCTGCCGTCAGTAATTGTGCTGTGAGTGCGGTTCCAGTAATCTCTTGTGTAACCCGCAATTCCGTAAGATGTACCAACATTGGTCCATGTTTCATACGCCTGTGCAAAGAAACGTGGACTTACATACTTTAATTGCAGGTATGAAAATTTCCAGTCTTTAATCTGGTTACGTCCGGTATTGTTTACACTTAAAAAATTATTATTACTTCCTCCATAAGAAACAATCAGGTCCGATTTTTTATTGATACTGTAATACACATGTGCTTCACCTCTTGTGTGACTGAATTGATAAGAAGGAATCCTTTCAGGAATTGCCAAAGCAGGTCCATACACAGATCCGCCTGCATAAATACTGTCGTGGAATTCAAAATCCCTTCCTGTTGTATGCTCACCGGTTAATTTATAAGCCCATTTATTATTGATCTTTGTTGCTGTGCGGATACGGCCTGTAAATACACCCTGGTTACCGAAACCTAATGCGACATCTGTTCCCTGCCATTTGCGTGGATCTTTGGTAATAGTATTAGCAATACCATTGTGTGCATTCGGACCGTATAATGCGGAGTTGGGACCTAATACAATTTCAAGGCGTTCAATATCTTCCTTAATAACGGTATTCATGATACCTGAAGGCAGACCGCTGCTGCCTGCCATCATACTGTTACGTCCATCGGTCATCAGTAAAATTTTTGCATTAAAGGCGTTATTGAAACCACGGGCATTGAAGCCAACGCCTGTAACACCTGTACGTACAAACTCAACACCCTGAATTTTTGAAGCCAGTTCTCCAATGTTGAAAGAAGAAGAACGTTCAAAATCTTTTGCACTGATAACGCTGATAGAAGCGGGTGCGTTGGTAATTTTTTCCGGACGTTTGGAAGCAGATATAACCACTTCGTTTCCCGGTTTGTTTGATACGGTTAAACCTGCATCTACAGTAGCTGAGCCACTGCTTACATCGGTTGATACGGTTACATCATCATATCCTACATAGGAAATGATCAGTGTAATTTTCCCCGTTTTTACATTTGTGATGGTAAAAGCTCCATCATCACCGGTAAATACGTAGGCGCCGCTTCCTTTTACAGTAACAGTTGCACCAACCAGTGGCTCACCGTTCTGCTTATCAGTAACCTTACCACTTATTTTACCAGTGTTTTGTGCTATGACTGCAACATGAATGGCAAGCATCAGTAAAAGCACTACTAGTTTTCTCATGATCGTTTAGTTTAAGATTTGTAAATGTAGATTAATGCAAAAATTGTTGAATGATATTGTTTACTTCACTGCTTTTCTCAAATTGAAACATGTGACCGGCCTTCGGTACAAATTCAACTTTACAGTTCTTTATGAATGCTGCTGATTCTTTCACGATGCTTTCAGTGGTTAAACCCGGATGCAGGTACCTGTTTGGGATCAACGCATCATTTGCTCCGTATAAAATCAAAACAGGAATGCTGATATTTTTCAATGAGTCTTTAACAGGATGTGCAAGCATTCCTTTTACACCATTGGAAACTGTTGTGCAATACAGGATGAAATCTGAACACTGTTTCATCTTTAACCGATCCAGGATTAACTGTTCAGTATCTGCCGGTTGCTGATAAAAGTTTAATTTGAAATTATTTCTGATTACAGATTCGTCCTGTTTTTCAAAAAAGGAAGGTGGGGTGGAAGCAAGTAACAGTTGAGCTTCTTTTTCTGTGAAAGTTTCTAAACCTGCAGGTGCTGCAAGAATCAGCTTCTTTACTTTTTTATTCTGTAAGGAAGTGATGATCGCAATTTGTCCGCCCATTGAGTGGCCTGCAAGAATCACCTTCTTTATTTTTTTCTTTTGCAGGAATTCCGCAATCACATCAGCATAAAATTGTAACTGATCTTTCCCTTTTGTATCAACCTGCTTGTCTGACCATCCGTAACCGGGCAAATCAATTGCAATACATGTATTGGTTGATGATAACTCTTTTACTGATTTTGCCCAATGTGAACTGTTGCCACCAAGACCATGAATAAACAGGATTGTCTTGCCTTTTCCTTTTTCGATATAAGCCAGTTTGCCTGATGAAAGCTGAATTGTTTTTACAGGCAGATCGTACTGAGGCAAACAGTTTTCCTGTGCGTGTATTGCAATTGAAAGCAGAAATGAAATTGATATGGTGATCAACCTTTTCATGCTGTTGCTGTTTTCTTTTTGATGATGAAATGCACAATCAATCCCACAGCTAAAGAACTGATGATGGCAATTGCTGCTGCAATGCCCGGGTTTCTTGTACCGGTTGCCATGTACGGAGTTAACCGTCCGTAGTAAACGCCAAAGTGAACAGTGATAGCAACAACAGAAGCGATAATGGGTGTTGCTTTATGAACGTTTTTCCAGAACATTCCAAACAGCAAAGGCATAAATGCAGCAGAGAAAGAAGCATATACTCCATTCTGTGCAAAAATGCCTACACTCAGATCGGGTTTGGTTAATTGTCTGTATGAAATAAAGATGGTAATGGCAGCCATGCAGGCTATTACAACACGGTTGATCAGTAATTCATTCTTTAATTCTTTTTGTCCCGATAAAGGTTTAATGATATCAGAAGTAATGGTTGTGCTGATGGATTGAATTAGGCTTTCAAGTGTGGCAATGCCTGATGCAATTAAGCCTACCACTAAAAACAAACTCATGATTGGTGTAAAGCTGGTAATAACATAAGCCGACATCACACCATCTAAAGGCAAAGGAGCGTTGTTGAATTTTAGGTCAGGGAAAACAAGCCGGCCGTATAAGCCGCCAAAAACGACAGTAAAAAATAAAAGAAGTAAAAGAACTGAAACAGTTAAGAAGCGATTCATGTCTTTGTCCTGTTTCAGCAACATAGATCTTGTAATAATATGCGGCTGACAAACAATGGCCACACCCACTATAAACTGACAGACGACTACTTCAAAAAAGTCTCTGTACAAAGGGCTGGATGTATTAAAAGGTTTTGTGAGTTGCGGATCAATGGCATTGAGCTTTGCAAAAAAGCCGGTTCCTCCATCTGTAAAGAAATGATAGCCCGATGCAAGAATAATAACGGCTACAACAACTTTCAGCAATGCCTGGATCATATTCGTGTACACCATACTGTTGGCACCGCCAAACATCATATAACCAAAGGTGAATACAACGATGCCTGTGAGTACATATAATACATCTGCATTCAGCGCTTTGCTTAATACCTGCGTTAAACCCACACAGATAAGGACGATGAACGTAATATGAAGCAACGATAGAAAAGCGATGTATAAACGGAATCCTTCACTCTCAAATCTTGTGCCCAGCCATGATGCAATTGTTTTTGCCTGAACTGTATTGCCGATTTTCCTGAATTGTTTTGAAAGAATGACCAACGAAATCATGGCGCCCAACGGTAGAAAAACAGCCATGGATAAAAATGAACTGATCCCATAATAAGCAACAAAGCCGGGATTGATAATAAACGTTGCAGCACTGGTCATACCGGCGGCGAGTGAAAGGCCGATAGCAGCAGGAGAGAATTGAAAAGTACCGGTAGCGTAATCGGCCATCGTTTTGGTGCGTCGAGCACCTCTAATGACAAAGTAGAGTATAACAGCTGCATACACAGCAAGACACACCCATACAGCAATCAGCATTCCCGGAGTAGCCAGGTTGTTCATTTTATAGCAAACAATTGAACAGTCAATTTAGAAGAGTTTGTAAAACTGACGGAATGAAACAGGCGAACGGATAAGAAGAGTAAGGTGAACGTATGTTTTTTTGAGGTAAAAGAAATCAGAGAATGGAAAGTTTCTTCATAAAGCCCTCCCTGTAGGTTTTGCCAACAGGAATATGTGTGCCTGCAATAATGATGTCATTCTCTTCAATGGCATCAATTTTTTCTTTATTAACAAGAAAGGAGCGGTGTGCCCGGATAAAATGAGTAGATGGAAATTTTTCTTCAACAGCTTTTAATGATTGACTGAGCAGGTATTGACCGGTTGTTGATTTAATCATTGCATAAATATCATATGCTTCCACCCAGAGAATATCTTTCAACAGTACTTTTTCCAGGCGTTTTTTATTTTTTACAAAAATGCCATCATCGTAATTCAGATTCTCTTTAATACTTGTGCCTGAAGCAGCAATATCAGTATTTCGTTTAGCAGCATTATGTAATGTTATTTCAATCGTAGAGTATAATGTTTCCGGAGAAACCGGTTTGACTAAATAGGCATATGGTTCTGCCAGTTTTGCTTTTTCAATGGTTTGCGAATCAGCAAGTGCAGTAAGAAAAATGAACGGAGTGCTGCCATCCTGTTTTAATTGTTTTGCCAGATCAATCCCCGTCATTTCACCTGAAAGATCAATGTCCACAATTACCAAGTCGGGTTGAAGAGTTTTGATCTGTCGGTATGCTTCTTCTGCATTATCAACACTGGCAGCAACTTCAAAACCGAGATCCTGCAGATTGTATGCAATCTCTTTGGCAATGATCCAGTCATCTTCCACCAACATAACTTTTATACCGGGCATATTTTATTCTTTAGTTCTTTGTTCAAGTATATAAACGGCTAAATTTACAAAACCATCATGTTAATCTGCTGCAGAAAATATTATTCTTCTTTTGCCGTCATTCTTTTGATACTGCTTGCTGTTGCTGATCTTTCAGCACAGCAGCCTGTTTCAATTAAAGCTGGACAGGAATCGCAGACCATTCAGCCAAGTTCTTTAAAGTGGTTAGTTGATACAACTGGGCAAATATCCTTTAATGAAATTGATCGGGCTTCTTTTAAAGAATTTTCTGCTGCTGATATTAGTCAAGCAAAAAAAGAATGGACTATCTGGGCAGAAATGAACTTAGTGAATAACACAAACCAGGATCAGCAGATAATCCTTCAAACAGGCAAGTGGGGATTTTTTGAAGCATATATTGTTTCAACAGGTGATGAAATGGATCATGAGGTTAGTGGAAGTCTGGTGAAACTGAGTCAGCGTTCGCAGCAGGCAAATACCAACGCAATTAAATTATTGCTGAAGAAGGATGAACCAGCTAAACTTTATTTGAAGTTTAGAGCTGTTTACAGCATTTATTCACACAAAGACATCAATCTGCAATTAACCCAACAGGTTGTTTTTGAAAAGAATGACCGGCAGCGCTTGTTATGGCAGGGATTGTTCTTTGGTATTATCTGGGTAATGGGGCTTTATAACCTCATTCTTCTTTTTGCAGTAAAAGATATCAGCTATTTATATTATGTATTGAGTATTGTCAGCATTGGTCTCTACTTTGGTTTTTATTACGGTTTTGGTATTGAATATCTATGGCTCAACTCGCCGGTTTGGGATACGTTCTGTTTTTCTATTATCAATCCATTTACGGGTTTAACAAGAATACTTTTTACCAGAACCTATCTGCATACGCCAAGACTTTTACCAAGAATCAATAAAGCAATGAATGTACTGGCCGCAGCCTGCATCATTACGTTACTGTTTGCATTTGGTTTTTATGTTATGAATATTGACCTGCTGAAACCCCTGGTAATGATCATTGGTGTACTGGGTGCATTGGTATTGATCATGATGCTGGTAGCTGGTATTGTTGCTTATTATTACGACAAGTATGATCCGGCAAAATTTTTCATTGCTGCAAATATTCTGCTGGTTCTTGGTGCAATTGCATTCATTCTCCGTGAAACCGGTTTAATGAATGATAATTTTATCTCCCGTTATCTTGTACAGTACGGGGTATTGATTCAGGCAGTTGTGCTTTCGCTTGGGTTGGCCAGCAGGCTGAATAAAATGCGGCTGAAACTGGCCAATGAAACATTGGAGAAAGAACGGCTTGCCTTTGAAACAGAACGGGAAAAGAAGCGATTGATTGAACAGCAGAAACAGGAACTGCAGCAGCAGGTTAAAGAAAAAACAGTTGATCTGCAATTAAAAAATGAAATGCTTGAGGAAACGATTGAACAGGTAAAAGAATCGGAGAACAAACTCAGTCAGCTGAACCAGGTAAAAGATAAACTGTTTTCGATTGTATCGCATGATCTCAGGAATCCACTGGCTACCATGCAATCTTTTTTGAAACTGATTACCGAACATCATGAAAAATTAACAGAAGAGGAAAGAGTGAAGTTATTTTATGAAGCACAGCAATCGCTTGATAACCTCAACGAACTACTGTACAATTTGCTGCAATGGTCCAAATCGCAGATGAACCTTCTGCAGTTCAGACGAGACAAATTAAATATAAAGTCCATTGTTGATACTTCGGTAAGGCTTGTT
Source organism: Lacibacter sp. (assembly GCA_040081135.1). Classification (GTDB taxonomy): domain Bacteria; phylum Bacteroidota; class Bacteroidia; order Chitinophagales; family Chitinophagaceae; genus Lacibacter. The sequence continues at coordinate 14,417 of JBEBHT010000053.1, forward strand.
CAGCTGCATGCTCATATGAAAGAGGTGAAAATCAGCACGAATGTGGAAGTAGGAATTCTTGCCTATGCCGATAAAGACATGGTTGAGTTTGTAATCAGAAACCTATTAAGCAATGCAATTAAGTTCAGCCACCGCAGCAGTGAAGTACAGGTAAGGGCATTCTCTGCTGATAATTTGATCCATCTTGAAGTGATTGATGATGGTATTGGAATCAGTGAAACCAAGATCAAAAAACTCCTGGAAAAGAATACCAGTATAACAAGAAGAGGTACTGAAAAAGAAAAGGGAACAGGACTTGGTTTACTGGTAAGTAAAGAGTTTATTGAAAAGAACGGTGGTTTGCTGCAAATCAGGAGTGAAAACGGAAAAGGCTCTGTTTTTAGCTTTTCACTGCCTGCAATAGCTGAAAATGAGATGAACAAACCAGACAGAAAGGATTTGATCGTGTGATTATTTACCTGCTAACTGGCTATTTTTAGAATTTTCTATCTCTGATGACCCGATTTTATTTAGTTTTTGCCTACATTTGCAGCCCTTAACAGGGTAGCTCCCAGAGCTATATTGCCCAAACGGCCCCCTAAGTGTGTTGCCTGTGCAACGCCGCCATCAGGGTATCATCTTAAAGCGCATACAAATGCCAAAGGTAAAAACCAATTCGAGTGCCAAAAAAAGGTTTAAAGTAACCGGCACCGGTAAGATCATGCATCAGAAGAGTTTCAAACGTCACATCCTCACAAAAAAATCAAAGAAACGTAAGCGTAACATGCGTATGGACGGTGAAGTTGCACAATCTCATGTTCACTTTGTAAAACGTTTATTGCGTCTCAAATAAGAGACGACCTCAGTAAACATCAATTTATAATTTAAAATCATTCAGATATGCCCCGTTCAGTAAACTCAGTTGCGTCAAAAGCACGCCGCAAAAGAATTCTCAAGCAAGCCAAAGGCTTTTATGGTAAACGTAAAAACGTTTATACCGTTGCTAAAAACGTAGTAGAAAAAGGTATGACCTATAGTTACGTTGGTCGTAAATTGAAAAAGAGAGAATACCGCCGTCTCTGGATTGCACGTATCAACGCTGCAGTTAGAGAAGAAGGATTAACCTACTCTCAGTTCATCAATATCCTGAAAGTTAAGAACATTGATCTTGACCGTAAGATCCTTGCCGATATGGCAATGAACGAACCGGAAAGCTTTAAGAAGCTGGTTGCGTCAGTAAAGTAAATTATCACAAAACGATAAGCGAACGGGTGGAGTAATTCACCCGTTTTTTTATGTCTGAAAATCTTCATGGCATTGCATTATTTTTTACAATAAGTTTGCAATCAAAAAACAGTGACGAAGAACCATAACCCATACGAATTAACGAATACCACGTACACCGATCTGGTGCATCAAACCTTCAATTTTCCGCAGGAAGGATTTGAGGTAAAAGATAATTACCTGCAGTTTAACGGGCTTAACCTGAAAGCTCTTATCGACAAATACGGTACGCCCATGAAGCTTACTTATCTGCCCAAGATCGGGATGCAGATTAAGAAGGCGAAAAAGATGTTTGAAACTGCGTTTAAGAAACATAAGTATGAAGGAAAGTATTTCTATTGTTACTGTACCAAGAGCAGTCACTTTTCATTTATCGTGGAAGAAACGCTGAAGCACGAAATTCACCTGGAAACTTCGTTTGCGTATGATATTGAAATCATCAATAAGCTCTATCAGAAAAAAAAGATCACAAAAGATATCCAGATCATTTGTAACGGCTACAAGCAAAAAAGCTATGTAGCAAGAATAGCAAAACTGCTGAATACTGGCTTTAAAAATGTAACACCCATTCTTGATAATACGGATGAGC
>JBEBHT010000054.1:0-16261 GCA_040081135.1 Lacibacter sp.
TTCAACAGGCACATTTGAAATATCCAGGTTCTCTTTGATACACTGATGCGTAAATTCAGAAATAACAGCAACCTGATCAGAACGGTCAATCATTGCCTGCGTTTTCTTTAGGTATTTTTTTTTCGATTCAGCATTTTTGCTCACATCATACAAAAAATTAAGATCGTGTATTGTAAGAACCTTTTTAATCTTTTGAGTAGTTGGATAATAATTGCTTCCCTGGTAAGTACAATGCCAAACTTTAAAGTTAGATGCTATGGGATGATAGATTTTATGCCACCAGTTTTGTGAAAAATATTCAGCGCCTGGGGGCAGAAATCCTTTTTCTGAAGGGCGGATATAAAATGCCGGGCGGTATGGCCCTGGTGGTTGTTGTTCTATAAGCGATTCGCTTAAATGCTTACAGAAATAGTACAAGCCTGTATGAGGGTATTTCATCCGTTCACAATCAACAATAATGTTTGCCTGCATCCTTATTTGTTATTCTGTTGTTTGGGGGTAAAGTTAAAGTAAATAATTGGGCTTGCTTTTGAGCACATAAATGTCGGGTTATCTGTCAATAAAAATTATCCTGCCCAGCCTTCCCTGTCTAAACTTCGGTATTGAATAGCTTCAGCTAAATGCTCAATTTTAATATCAGCACTTTGAGCAAGGTCTGCAATGGTACGGCTTACTTTTAATATCCGGTCATAAGCTCTTGCACTCAGGTTCAGTTTATCCATCGCTGCTTTTAATAATGTTTGTCCGGCTTGTGTAATCACACAAATTTCTTTTAACTGTTTGCTGCTGATCTGTGCATTGGCATACACGCCATCAACACCTTTGTAACGTTCGGCCTGTATATCTCTTGCAATAATCACACGGTCACGGATAATGGCAGATGTTTCACCATCTTCCACTCTTGATAATTCACTGAAAGGAACAGGGGTTACTTCCACATGCAGATCAATACGGTCTAAAAGCGGACCGGAAATTTTGTTGAGATATTTCTGTACAGCACCGGGAGGACAGGTACATTCTTTTTCGGGATGATTATAAAATCCACAGGGACATGGATTCATGGAGGAGATCAACATAAACGATGCAGGAAAATCAATAGCGATCTTTGCTCTTGATATTGTTACTCTTCTTTCTTCCATTGGCTGACGCATCACTTCAAGCACCGTTCGTTTGAACTCGGGTAATTCATCTAAGAACAACACACCATTATGGGCCAGTGAAATTTCTCCGGGCTGCGGATTGGTGCCGCCACCAACTAAAGCAACATCAGAAATTGTATGATGAGGTGAGCGGAACGGACGTTTGGAAATCAATGTAGAATTTTCCGGCAGCTTACCTGCCACACTGTGAATCTTTGTTGTTTCCAGTGCTTCCTGTAAGCTCAATGGCGGAAGAATGGTGGGCAAACGTTTTGCCAGCATAGTTTTTCCTGCACCGGGCGGACCAATCAAAATGGCATTATGACTTCCTGCTGCTGCAATTTCCAATGCCCGTTTAATATTCTTTTGTCCTTTTACATCACTGAAATCAAATTCAAAATTATACTGGTCGTTGAAAAATTCTTCTCTTGTATTTACAACAATTGGTTGCAGTGAAGTTTCATCTTTAAAGAAATTGATCACATCAGTTATATGTGAAACTCCATATACATTTAAGTTGTTCACCATCCCCGCTTCCTTTGCATTTTGTTTGGGAACAATCAATCCTTTAAAATTTTCCTTACGTGCCTGTATAGCAATGGGCAATGCACCTTTAATGGGTTGAATGCTTCCGTCTAAACTCAGTTCACCCATGATCACATATTCACTTAAGCGTTCAGGGTTTTCAATCTGTTCTGTTGCACCTAATATGCCAATGGCAATGGGAAGGTCAAATGCAGTTCCAGTTTTGCGGATATCAGCAGGAGCAAGATTTACAATTACTTTGGTGCGGGGAAAATAATGACCGGTTGTTTTTAATGCACTTTCAATGCGCTGTTCACTTTCTTTCACGGCACTGTCGGGCAAACCCACCATAAAAAACTTCTGCCCGCCTGAAACATTTACCTCTACCGTTATGGTAATGGCATTTACTCCGTACACAGCGCTTCCAAAGGTTTTAACAAGCATGAAATTGTTGAATTGTAATTCGTAAAGTTAGCAGTTGCAATTAAAATATTTTGATTTATATCAGCGAACGTATTTCATTACTAACTCTCTCCCCGCTTCTCACAGCTCCTTCCATATATCCATTCCATACATCACTGGTTTCTGTTCCTGCCCAATGAATATGTCCGCAAGGTTCACGAAGTGTATCTCCAAACGAAGTGATGGAATTCGGAGGCATCAAACCTGCATAGCAGCCAAGGCTCCATGCATCATCAGTAAATGATTTGTCGATATACAACTCACAGCGCATGGCATCATCACCAAGGAACCGGCTGAAACAATCCAACACTAAATCTTTCCGGGCAGCTTCATCAAACTGCATCAGTTCTTTTGCTTTTTCTGCTAATGAAAATCCCATCAAAATTCCTTTGCTGCCATCTTTCGGTGAGTTGTCGAATGTAACGGATACATACTGATCGGGCATGGCACATAAGCCATTCAATTTCTTTTCACGCCAGAAGGGTTTTTTATAAATGGCATAGCATTTCACAACCGTGCCCATGAATTGCTGCTGCATCAGTTGTATTCTTTTTTCGGGTAGTGGCTGTTCGTATCTGATCTTTCCTGCAACAGCCGGCGGTACAGCAACAATGATTTTTTTTGCTAAATAAGAAAACCCTTCACCTTTCACTTCAACTCCATTACTGTTCTGAGAAATAGATATAACAGCTTTGTTCAAGTGTAATTCATTCGTCAATTCTTCGGCCATCTTTAAACAAACACTTTGTGCACCACCAAGCATACGATCCTGCTGTGCGCCGTTCCTGATATTCATCAGCACTTCAAAATCTTTTCCGCTTTTTGTATAGAACAAAGAATGCAGTAATGAAACATGTTGCGGATGCGAAGCGAAGATTGCTTCATAAGCCAGCCGAAACATAGTTCTGGCTGTTTCGTTTTTCATCGTTTGCTGAATCCATTGTTCTGTACTTATTGCATCCCATTCGGCAGCATTGGGAGAGAGCCAGGGTTGTTCAAGGTTGATCTGCTTGGATAATTTATTAATGCGCTTGATGCCTTTGTTTAAATTTAATAATGCAAAAAGCGGGAGGGGGGGAATGATTCCTTTATAGCGTTTCAGTTGATTGTTGAAGAACAGACTGCTCTTGCCTTTATCATAAGTTGGAAATGTATCGATCCTGTATTCTTTGCAGAGTTCATACATCTTAACCTGTGTCGGGCCGATCCATTGTCCGCCAAGATCAACATAGGTTTTGTCATCGATCCATTGTGTATGAATTCTGCCTCCAACACGATCCCTTGCTTCGAGTATGAGGATGTTTTTTCCAGATCTTTTAAGATTTCTTGCTGCTGTTAAACCAGCGTACCCGGCGCCGATAATGATGCAATCGTACATGGGGAAAAAGTTAGGAGTTAGTTGATAGGAGTTAGAATGATGGTGTTTACTTAGTTTATTCAGTAACTAATATACAAAAATTAAAATGAGTTAAAATTCTTCAAACAGTAAACCAGAATCTAAGTCGGGCATTCTGTATTCTATCTCCTGTATTCTAACTTCTCTTTTTATCTTCTCCACAAACTCACCATCCTTCCTTTCCCTTTTGCAGCAGGCAATACTGTCAATGAATCATTGTTCAGGATCAACACTCTTCCTTCGGGTTTCATATCCCACATGCTTCCTGTGAAGAATACATTCAGTCCGCAATGAATATTTGATTGAACTGCACGTTTACCCATGCTGTATTTTTTCCATGCATCGCCTTCTGTAATTTTTTTATAATCAGTTGTATCTACATCAGCCGGCGCTTTAAATCCATTGTAGCCTTGCCATGGAGCAAGCCAGATGCTGTCGGTTCCTGCACCAAGGGATGGTACAACAACAAAATCAACTTTGCCGGCAATGGTTGCATAGGCTTCGGGATACCAGCTGTCGGCACAAATTAAAACAGCCATTTTCCCGGCTTTGGTTTGAAAGACGGGTTGCTGTTCTTTGCTGCCACTTTGTGTAAACCCTTTTTCACTGTCGATGGGAAATATTTTTTTCACGAGCGGTGGAATGATTTTTCCGTTATTGCCAAACACAACAGAGGTATTAAAAATCTCTCCGCCTTTTTTTATGGTGATGTTACCTTCTTTAGTAATTGATGCATCAGGCAATGCAATAGAACCGGCAATAATGGTACAGTTGTATTCTTTTGCCAGTGTTGAAAACACCTGCTGATACTGTTCGGCCATCTGTTTTGCTTTCATGTGAAAGATGGCATATTTGGTTTTGTCTTTCGCAGGCGACAGGGTATAACTGTAAAAGAATTTAAACAGGTTTGATGTAACAATGGTTTTCATTGCATCTTCAATCGTTGTTTGCTGGTAAATTTTTTCTTTTTCATCTGCTGCCACCAGCCAGATGCCAATATATTCAGGTAATACAACAACTGATTTCTCTGTCAGTTTGTTTTCCCGTTTCAATTGTTCAAAATAAAAACGGAGAGATATTTCAAAATTAAAAGCAGTTGAATAATTCAGGGCAGTGAGGTAAGGTTGAATGCCAATCACATTTCCCTTTCCTGAATCAGTTCCTTCATCAATATATTCAAATCTTGTTTTGAATTCGGGTAATTTGCTCCAGCCGGTTTTATGTTCTTTGGCACGGTTCATCATTGCCCAGATATTGTAAGCAACAAGGACAACAGCAAGGAAGATACCGATACGGAGGAGCCATTTTCTCATATCTGAAATGAATTTGGCTCAAGGTAAAAAGATTATGAATAGAAATGCAGTGAAAGAGATTGAACAGGGTACCTGCATCAGAACAGCAGAGCTGTATTATGCAGCAGCAATTGCCAGATCAATGTAAGAACCGTTAGAAGTGCATATAGAATTTTCCTTACAAAGAACCGGATAGCTTTTTTGTTGGGTTGAAAACCAAGCCGCTCTATTACATGCGAGTAAAAAGTACTGCCGTCATCTTCTGATACTTCATGCCCAGATAACATAAAGCAACGGCCAAAGATGGCATGCTGGGCAATAACAAGTAATAAAACAGGAACTGAAATTTGCCAGCTTACAAGAAAGGGCAAAAAGGGTGCTCCGATGGTTAATAGTAAATGGAGCAGAAAGACAGCTTCTGTTTTCAGTTTACCGGAGGTCATTACTGTTTAGTTTTGGTCTGATTGAATTAACCCGAAATGGATAAATAAATGTAGGAAAAATAGAAACACTGATTGTACGGATTTGAACTGATGTTTAGTGATCTGTTTTACCCGCAATAATCAGCGTCATCAGTGTTTCTATCAAATGAATTATAATTTCTCCAGCATTTCAACCACTTTCTCTCTCTTCAAAATTAAATAACCAAGCCGGTCGTTGCTGATACCATCTTTCAGCTGATAACTGAAATGCAGTTGTTCATCAGTTGCCGTAGTTTCAAAATAGCGGAAGGTAATATTGGGATATACTTTCAGCTCTTCACCAATTTCATATAAATGGGTGGAGAGAATGAAAAGTGAGTTTTTAATCTTCAGTAAACCTTTAATCACTGCAGCGCTGCAGTGCATGGCATCCTGTATGTTAGTGCCTTTAAATAATTCATCAATCAGCACGAGCCATTTTCTGCCATCGGTAATTTTCAGGACTGTATTCTTGATGCGCTGCACTTCATTATAAAAATAGCTTTCGCCTTTTACGATATTATCCTGCACCTGTATATTACTCAGCAATCCATCAAACAAACTCAGCTGCATACTTTGTGCAGGCACACCCATGCCAAGATGAGCCAGGTACACGGCACACCCAACTGACTTTATGAAAGTACTTTTGCCCGCCATGTTTGCACCGGTTAAAAACAAAAAGTTGGTTTGCGGGTTAAGTGTGATATCATACGCAACTGGAGTTTGCAATAACAAATGGTATAATCCTTTTGCCTGGATCATCGGCTCATCACTTTCCTGCATCTTTGGAAAATGCAGATCAAATTTCTGTACAGCTTTCGCCATACTGTAATAGGCATCGAGCTGGTGGTAGAGGTCAATGAGAAATTCAGCACTTGATCTGAATTCATAGCGCAGGTAGTTTCCAAAGCGCAGCATTTTTGACGGCGACAATTTCTTTGATTTTTCAACAGCAATCATCTGCTGAACAAGATCCTCTTTTAATCGTTTCCTGATCTCCGTTACAATGGTTAACAGTAAAGGTGAAATATCATCAGATGATAATAATTTCTCCAGGTGTTTCATTCCTTTGAGGAAATCAATGAAATGCCCAACCGTATACCTCACGAGAGTATAATCATGTGCATCAAAAATCTTGTATAAAAAAGCAGGTAAAGGGGAGTTGCTGTCGGGTATTTTATCAAACGGGTAACCATAAAATTTTTCCAGCATCAGGATGGTTCCGTTGCTGATCTCATTCGACCATTGATGCATTACTGCGCTAATCTGCTGCAATGCCTTTTGTGTCTGCTCAATCCGTTGCAGGTTATGATGCGGATGTGTAAGAATGTATTGCAGACGTTCTTTACCTCCAACTGTTATACAGAAATTGATCCTGTGCAGCAGCGAATATTCTTCTTCGCTGTTGAGAATGGAGAGATCGTAATATGTGACTTTATCAATTTCCAAATGTTCTAACTCCTTTCAAATTTTAATCGTTGCCCTTTAAGAGATTCATCTATAGTACCATTTGCATAAACCAAATGACCATTTACAAATGTATGGGTAATACTTGCCGGAAAAGTAAATCCTTCTAATGGGCTCCATCCGCATTTGTACAGGATGTTTTCTTTACTTACAGTTGAGGTTTGCTGCAGATCAACCAACACCAGATCCGCATGGTAACCTTCACGGATATAGCCACGCTCTTTGATCTGGAAACAATCAGCAACACCATGACTCATTTTTTCTGCAATCTTTTCCAGTGATATTCTTCCTTCTTTGTAATAGTGCAGCATCAACAGTAATGGATGCTGAACAAGCGGCAGCCCGGCATGAGTAGACTCATATGAACCCTGCTTTTCTTCCCAGGTATGTGGTGCATGATCTGTGGCAATTACATCAATCCTATCATCTAGCAGTGCTTTCCACAAGCCTTCTTTATTTTCTTTTGATTTGATGGCAGGATTGCATTTGATGCGGTAGCCGAGTGTTGCATAATCATCGGCTGTAAAATGCAGATGATGCACACACACTTCGTTGGTGATGCGTTTTTCTTTCAGCGGCATCATATTGCCAAACAGCTCCAGCTCTTTGGCTGTGCTGATATGCAGAATATGCAAGCGTGTATTGTACTGTCTTGCAATCTGGATCGCCATTAATGAAGATTCATAACAGGCATCTACGCTTCTGATCAATGGATGATCTGCTGCAGTCAGTTCGCCTTTCTCTGCTTTCAGCCTTTCATAATTTTCTTTAATGATGGTTTCGCTTTCGCAATGCGTGGCAATCAGCATTTCACTTTCACGGAATACTTTGTCTAATGTATTGTAATTATCCACCAGCATATTGCCTGTGCTTGCTCCCATAAAGATTTTAATACCGCAGATATCATTCTTAAAATCATTTGCTTTCAAGGTATCATCAGCACTCTGGTTGCTGGTGCCCATATAAAAGGAATAGTTGGCGAGGGAACTTTGTGCAGCTATCTTGTATTTATCTTCCAGCAAATCCAGATTCAATGCATTGGGAATGGTATTCGGCATTTCCATAAAAGAAGTAACACCACCGGCAACTGCTGCCCTTGCTTCTGTGTAAATATTCGCTTTATGCGTAAGACCCGGCTCACGGAAATGCACCTGATCGTCAATAACTCCGGGAAATAAATACTTTCCTTCAGCGTTTATTTCGGTGACAGTTGAAGATGATTGAATGGAAGCAGCTATTTTTTCAATCCTTCCGTTCATGATCAGTACATCATTGGCAGCAATGCTTCCTTCATTTACAATCAAACAATTTTTCAGCAGATAATTTTGCATAACTTATTTTTGACAGTCTTTAAAACGAACCTGAACTTTTCAAAAGTTTCATCAGTTTGTACGGCAATAGTGTTCATGCATAACTTTTGAAAAGTTGCTCTTTTTAAGAGACTATATTTACCATTAAATAACAACCGCATGCAATTTAGCAAATGCAGTCTTAGTGTGGCTTTTCTTGCAATATCCTTTTTTTCTGCTGCTCAAAGCAGCTACCTGCAGCAAAATTCAAAGCACCTTCATTTTATTGACAGGCTGGAGATTAAAACCGGCGCTATCAGTGATCTCAACTTCACTACCACCAAACCCTACGACCGCCGGTATGCGGTGGAATGGCTGGGTGCAAAGGCCGATTCCATGCTCAGGATCAAACTTCTTTTCTATAACACTGATACTGCATTAAAGTTGGGGAAGGTAGATCAATTCAATCTCCGCAGCTTATACCTCAACAACCAGGAATGGATTAAGGGCGACAGATCCACTTTCAACAGCAAAAAACCTTTCCTTAAACGTTTTTATAAAACACCAGCCAGTTTCATTGAAAAGTATGGCGAGGATTTTTTTATTGCAGTGAATCCCATGATCAATTACCGCCAGTCGGTTGAATTGAAGAATACTTCACAAAACACTTTTTTAAATCAGCGTGGTTTAAACGTTCGTGGAGGAATTGGCAACCGTGTTGGCTTTTCGGCCATGCTAATGGATGTGCAGGAACGTGGGCCATTGTTTGTACAGAACTGGATTGACAGTGTTGGCGCTGTACCCGGAGCTAACTTCTATAAAAAATTCACACAAACCGGGGTTGATTATATAGATGCCAGGGGTTCGTTTACATTCAAAGCGGCGAAGTATATTAACTTTCAGATTGGGTACGACCGCAACTTTATTGGCAATGGTTACCGCAGTTTGTTCCTCAGCGATTTCAGCGGCAACCAGCTCTTTGTTAAGATCAATACAAGAATCTGGAAGTTCAATTACCAGAACCTGTTCATGGAACTGCATACAAAAGGGAAGAGCAACAGTACCAATGATCTGGTACCAAAGAAGTATGCCACCATGCATCATTTAAGTATGAATGTAATGCCATGGCTGAATGTGGGTGTGTTTGAAAGTGTGGTGTTTGGACGTAAAGATCATTTTGAGTTTGGTTATATGAACCCGATTATTTTCTTCAGAAGTATTGAAGGAAATCTTGGCAGTAAAGACAATGCCATGGTAGGTGCCGATTTTAAAGCCAACCTGCTGAAGAAAGTTCAGGTGTACGGGCAATTGCTGATTGATGAATTCAACTTTGCTGAATTACGGAAAGATAAAAGCTGGTGGGGTAATAAAACAGGAACCCAGTTAGGATTGAAATATATTGATGTTGCGAATGTCAGCAATCTTGATCTGCAGGTTGAATGGAATCATGTACGTCCGTTTACCTATACCCATTATGATTCTGTTTCCAGCTACACACATTACAAGCAGCCATTAGCTCATCCGCTGGGTGCCAATTTTAATGAAGTGATTGCTGTTCTCCGTTATCAGCCAACAGGAAAACTGAATCTTATAGGAAGATTGATTTACTGGAAACAGGGATTAGACAGTGCCAGCGGCCGCAACTCCGGTGCTGATATATTCCGGTTGAATACAGACAGCAGAACCAGTGATTATGGTTATACTATGCTGAATGGAGTAAGTAGTACAGGACTCAATGCTTCTTTCTTAGCCAGCTATGAAGTGTATGAAAATATTTTTATTGATGCCAATTTGCTCCTGCGCCGTTTTACCAAAGGTTCAGCTGCTGCACAAAACACAGCCATGTTTGGAGTTGGAGTGAGGATGAATTTGTGGTTTAGGGAGTATGATTATTGAGGAGGATAGAAACACGGATGAGGCGGGTTAAGACTGATGAGAACGGATTTGTAATTATTCGAATTATAACGCTACAAATACCTATTATGAAAAGTTTAATGCTATCCTTACTACTATTAGTTTTCAACAATAGTTTTTCTCAAAATATTGACTCAGTTCAAAAAGATATTCAGTATTCAATTGAGAAGGTGTTTTACACAAGTAACCAGAATGTAATAAATAAGACTGCCATGTTTTATTTATTAATTGATGTTAACTATGGCGTAAAGGAAGTTAAGTTTAGTTCAACTGATAGTAATTATCATTATTTATTTCAGACGATTACTCTGGAATTAGATAAAAGGAGTTCGTTTAAAAGACAGGGTAAGGTAAAGCTTTTAGTGCCAGTATTCCTGATTTCATTAGAAAATGAATCTTTGAAAATAAGCAAAGAAGAATTTTATGATTTCATGGAATCATTTCCTACAAAAAACACAGAAGTTCGATTAATGCGTAGGATAATATTGTTTTCAACCAAACGAACGATATAAATTAGACAGTAATAATTACGGGTAAAGCTACCTAATTGAGAAACTTTGCAAGTGTGTACTAATTTCTTTATCACTATCAATCCGTGTCATCCGTGTTTCTATCAACCCATCAACCCTCCAAATGAATACTGAACACAATCATTCTTGCCTGCATCCTGTCAACCACATTGGAGTAAATTAAATTTTTATCACGGCTGTGCACATTGCCAAAACTGTTACTCACTTTAATTTCAGGACTGAAGATGAATGTAGGGAAGTAGAAATGAAAACCTAAACCGGCTTCATAACCAAAAGAAGATTTATTGAGTTTAATGAGATCTTCTGCACGGCGGCTCTGGCTGTTACTGGCCAAATCAAATTCATACTTCACGCCACTGAAAATATACACCCGGAAGTTTTGTATTCTGTCGCTGCTGAACTTCAGTTGTATGGGCAGACTTGTATAAATACTTTCAACAGTTTTTTCCTGCCAGGAACTGTCGCCGATCAATGGATATTTTAGATAGTAATTTACACCACGTGCCGCAAAAATAAGTTGCGGGTTAAATCTTGCTTCCAGGTGCGGAACCAATCGAAGTGTGCCCAGCAAACCCAGACCAAATCCTCCTTTTTTAACAGGCGAAACAACCGATACGCTGTCATCCTGCAAAAATTTAGAAGAATGATTCAAATGAAAATAGGAACTGTTTCCACTCAGGGTAATCCCAAAATAATAAGGCTTTTGTTCATGGTTAGGCAAATTGATCTCTGTTTGTGCAAATGCTGAAACACAAAAAGCAAAAAGAAGGGAGAGTACGATTATTTGTCGCCGCAATAAATACTGCATATGCCGAGCGTAAGTGGTTTGCATGAAGTGTTTCTGAATCCTGTTTTATTTAAGACGGCAACAAAATGTTTCCCTTCAGGAAATGCTTTGATGCTGTCGTTCAAATATTGATAAGCTTTTTTGTTACTGACAGCCCCGGCAATTTTTGGAGTGATAAATCCAATGTACCAATTGCAGACTTGACGAAACCCGGGAATCAATGGTTTTGAAAATTCCAGCACCACCAATCTTCCTCCCGGTTTCAGCACACGGTAAATTTCGCTCATCCCTTTTTCGAGGTGTTCAAAATTGCGTACACCGAATGCTACTGTTACTGCATCAAACGTGGCATCGGGAAAGTTTATTGTTTCACTGTCGCCGCTTCTGAGCTCAATAACCGAGTCTAATCCTTTAGCAGTCACTTTAATACGGCCGCCGTCCAGCATCTTTTCGCTGATGTCGATACCGATAATTTTCTCCGGTTGCAGCTCACGGGCAGCCATAATGGCTACATCGCCGGTACCGGTTGCCACATCCAGGATCAGTTTGGGATGAAGATCTTTCAGTTTGGCTAATGCCTTTTTGCGCCAGCTTACATCAATTCCTACCGACAGAAACCGGTTCAGGAAATCGTAACGGGGAGCAATGGTATCAAACATTTCTGCCACCTGTTCTTTCTTGGTTTGAGCAGAGTTTGTATCGGGTACAATCTTGTCGTGTAAATATTCTTCAGCCATGGGGGGCAAAGGTAAGGAATAGAGGAAAGCCGATAGCCGATAGTGGTTAGCTGTTAGCCGGTAGTTTTTAGTGGAAGCAGTAGATGACTAAAAACTATCGACTGCCAACTATCGGCTTTCTTCATTTATCTTGCATCAGTGAATATTAAATCAGCAACATACGTTATCAGCAGCCCTAAAGTAGATGACTGCCCCAAAGCCGACAAGCCCGAATATGCCTTCATCGGCAGGAGTAATGTGGGCAAATCTTCGCTCATCAACATGATCTGCAATAACCAGAAACTGGCCAAAACCAGCGGATCACCGGGCAAAACACAAATGATCAATCATTTTGTAATTGAAAGCATTGATGAAAAAACACATAAAGTAAACGACTGGTACCTGGTTGATTTGCCGGGTTATGGATATGCCAAAGTGGGGCTGGGCAAGCGGAAACAGTGGATCAAAATGATTGAAAATTATATCCGCAAACGGGAGAACCTGCTGAATTTATTTGTGCTGATCGACAGCCGTCATACTCCACAGGAAATTGATATCAGCTTTATCAATCAGCTCGGCGAATGGAAAATTCCTTTTGCCATCGTGTTTACAAAGGCAGATAAGAGTACACAGAAAGAAGTATCAGGAACAGTAAAATCTTTTTTGAAAGCCCTTGGTGAACATTGGGTTGATCTGCCTCCGCATTTTGTATCATCGGCTGTAAAATTTACAGGACGAAAACAGATCCTTGCTTTTATTGAAGGATTAAATAATGTTGTGAAGATTGCAAAGGAGGAAACAAAAGAAAACTGGAAACCGGGCAAATTAAAATCAAAAGCTGATTGATTCAGACAAAATAAAAAAGCCTCCTTTCAACAAAAGGAGGCTTTTACTTATAGAGAGTTTAATTATTCTGAAACAACCAGTCTGAAACCATTGCCGTGAATATTTACGATCTCCACTTTTGGATCTTCTTTTAAATATTTACGGAGTTTAGCAATGTACACATCCATACTGCGGCCATTGAAATAAGTATCGCTGCCCCAGATGCGTTTCAATGCTGTTTCTCTTGGTAACAGATCATTTTTATATTCACACAGCATACGCAGCAATTCACTTTCTTTTGGAGAGAGTGTGTTGGTTGTATCGCCTGAAATCAATTGGCGGAGTTTGGGGTTGAAATGATAAATACCCAGATCGAACTCTTTATTTTCTGTTTCGTGTTTGGTTTCTTCGTTGCGTTTCAGGATGGCTTTGATCTTCATCAGCAGCACTTCACTGTCAAATGGTTTGGTGATATAGTCGTCAGCCCCCAGTTTATAGCCGGTTAAAATATCATCCTTCATTGTTTTTGCACTCAAAAAGAAAAGAGGAACATCGGGATCAATATCACGAATTTCTTCAGCCAGTGTAAAGCCATCTACATGCGGCATCATTACATCCAGCAGGCAGATATCAAATTTTTCACGCTGAAAAGCAGCCATGCCCAAACGGCCATCACGCTCCAGTATTACATCAAAATCATTCAGCTCTAAATAGTTTTTCAACACATTTCCAAAACTGCTGTCGTCTTCAACCAGCAATATTTTTGATTTAGCTTCTTCCATTGTATCTTATTTTATTGTGAAATAAAGGTAAATCATTTCCACTGCCTGCAAATGCGCCAATAATATTTTGTTAAAGAAAGAAGGGTGTTGCACAATGGAAAACGGGAAGAGAATGACTCTGTTTGACTTCCCTTCTTAATTTTGACAGCAAACAGAAATACATGCGCATTACATCCGATAACCGTTTTAAGAAACTTATTGTCATTGGCGATCGTTTACTCATTAAACCCAGTCAGCCCGATGAACGAACTGCCAGTGGTTTATACCTGCCACCCGGCGTACAGGAAAAGGAAAAAGTGCAGCAGGGACATGTTATTAAAGCAGGCCCCGGTTATGCTATTCCCATGCCGTTGATGATGAGCCGTGGAAAAGTGATGAAGATCAGGTAAAATATGTTCCATTGCAGGCAAAGGAAGGCGACCTGGCTATTTTCCTGTTAAGCGGTGCAACAGAAGTAATTTATGAAGGCGAAAAATATTTTATTGTTCCGCAGGGCGCCATCCTGATGCTGGAACGGGAAGAGGAATTGTAAGAAAAGAGGGCTGCCTGAGATGATAAGGTACAGGTGCTGTTCACAGGTTAGCCTGAATCTTTTAATCTGATCAGGCGATGCAATCATCAAAGACAGCCTCTTTCATTGTAACCCAAACTATGCATGAGAAAAAACTTACACGAAGATATTTTGATGGAATGATTCCAGCAATACAACTTTACGGTAATAAAGCCAGTCTTAATTTCTTTTTGATTCAATCATTATCTTAACTTTCGAACTACAAAACAATGTTATGGCAGATAAAGAAAAGTTTTTACAGGCAGTAAAAGACGGATATACATTTAAAGGTGAAACCTTCCGCATTGGCGCAGGAGTGGTTGATAAAGAAGTGGTGGCAGGTGCAGATGTGTTTCTTGCATTGAAAACCATGAACCGTCATGGATTGATTGCAGGCGCAACAGGTACAGGTAAAACAAAAACATTACAGGTGCTGGCAGAAGGATTGAGTGATGCAAGTGTTCCCGTTGTATTGATGGATATTAAAGGTGATTTAAGCGGTATTGCAGCAGCAGGTGTAAGCAATTCGAAAATTGAAGAGCGTTTAAAAAGTGTTGGTGGTGAATATAAACCGGCTGCATTCCCGGTTGAATTAATGACCCTGAGCGAGGATAAGAAAGGTGTTCGCCTGCGTGCCACCGTGAGTGAGTTTGGCCCAATACTTTTATCAAAGATTTTGGGTTTGAATGATACGCAGCAGGGAATCGTTGCTATGATCTTTAAGTTTTGTGATGATAATAAAATGCCCCTGCTTGATCTGAAAGATTTTGTCAAGATCATTCAGTACATCAGTGATGAAGGAAAAACAACCATTGAAAAAGATTATGGAAAAATTTCTACTTCATCCACCGGAACCATCTTACGTAAAGTAATTGAACTGCAGCAGCAGGGTGCGGATGCTTTTTTTGGTGAACCAAGTTTTGATGTGGATGATCTGATGCGTATCAGTGATGATGGACGTGGAATGATCAGCATTATCCGTGTGATGGAATTGCAGGATCGTCCGAAATTGTTTTCTACGTTCATGTTGAGCTTACTTGCAGAATTATATGCCAGCTTACCTGAAGAAGGCGATCTTGATAAACCCAAGCTGGTGCTGTTTATTGATGAAGCACATCTTGTGTTCCAGGAAGCGAATGAAGCATTGCTGCAGCAGATTGAAACGGTGATTAAACTCATCCGTTCAAAAGGAGTGGGTATCTTTTTCTGTACACAAAATCCGCAGGATGTTCCTGCCAGTGTACTGGCACAGCTGGGTTTGAAAGTGCAGCATGCACTAAGGGCGTTTACTGCTGCTGACAGAAAAGTAATCAAGCAGGCAGCACAAAACTATCCCGAAACAGAATTTTATGATGTGGATGAATTGCTGACACAGTTAGGAATTGGTGAAGCATTTATTACCATGCTGAATGAAAAAGGAATTCCAACTCCATTGGTTCATACTATGCTGGTGCCGCCACGCAGCCGCATGGATATATTAAGTGATGGAGAAGTAGATACATTACTGGCAAAAAGCAAGCTGGAGAAAAAGTATGCAAAAACATTAGACAGTGAAAGTGCATACGAGATCATCAATGCCAAATTAGAAGAAGCTGCCGAAAAAACAAAAGCGGCAGAAGAAGAAAAAGTACAGGCGAAAGAAGAAAAGAAAGCAGCCAAAGAAGAAAAAGGATTTTTTGATAACCCAACAGTAAAACAGGTTGGACGGACAGCTGCCAGTGTGATCACCCGTTCTTTATTAGGTGCGTTGGGATTGGGGGGAAGATCAACAAGGAAGAAGAGTAGTTGGTTTTAGAATGCTGATAAACTTTGGCAAAGTTTCGAACGATGTTCAAAATAACAATCAGCCATTTTGAACTTTGCCAAAGTTGAGTTTAACGTGGTCATTACTGGGTGTGATAGCAGCCTCTCATCAAAATGAGTAAATTTGTAAAAACAATAAACAATGAGCGCTTCATCATTCGATATTGAATTCAGCAAATACTGGGCAACATTGTCGCAAGACCAGAAAAAATCATTGCTGGAAGTAATTAAATCATTTGTTCAGCCGCCCGGCAGAACTAGTCTTGAGCAGTACAACAAAGAACTTTCAGAAGCGGAAGCAGAATACAATGCAGGGAATCATA
>JBEBHT010000055.1:0-16197 GCA_040081135.1 Lacibacter sp.
CCTGCTGCCGGTGCCGGCTGCAACCTGAGTGTTTGCTGGTTACCCAGTACCTGTGTAAATGTATTATTGAACCAGGTATAAGATTGAAATCCAAAAGGTGCTTCAACACTTACAGCTGTATCTCTCGGGCAAAAAGTTGCTCCTGTAAATTCACCACTGCATTCAGAGTTTACATCAATATATGCATACCCAAAGTGCCGCCTGAATGTACAATCTGCGGTCTTAAAAAAAAGACGGATGGTTTTTCCTGCTTTTCCATTTAAGTTGATGGTAACAGCCGTCCAGTCTTTGCACCATACATCTGTTGTATCCTGACCCTGAGTTGATAAAAAGAAGCCTGGCAATGGAGAACCAAATGGAATAAATGTAAAGGAAGAACAATCAATCAACTGGTTATCGGTTGTATTCATTACTTCAATTTCCAATCTTGGCTGTTCATACAGCTGATGCCTGGGATCCTGAAAAACAACCGCATAGTGATAGGTTAATGAATATGTATTCATGTTAGCAGGAATCGTAAACTCATAAGATAACCCATCGGCCTGTGCTCCTCCCTGGTTATTACCCAGCTTAACTGAATGCCCGCTGCCATTGGGACATAGAACAGGAAACCTGCCATAATAATCCATAACTCCTGTGTGGTTTGCACGTGAAAACATTTCATGCTGATCGAAAACAGGACCTCCGGAAGGACTTAAGAAGATTTGATTTTGTCCGGTAGCTGCAGATACATTTCCTGAATAGGTTATCCAGTTTGAAAAATCACCTTTTTCAAAGTCAATATTTGGCGGACAAACCTGTGCGTTTGTGTGAAAACATGCCAGTAAAATAGCAAGGGTGCTTAAGAAAAATCCTCTACTTTGTAAGGGTTGATTAAATCTCATATTAACTTTTAGCATTCTCTATACACAACACTGAATTTCCCGGAAACTAACATAAGCAAAACTATCTATCTGTAATATACAAATTTACTGAGTGGGTACAAAGAGTTGTTGAACTGGCCCGAGTAAGCCCAAGGAAGCCGTTTTTTGTGTTCTTTGAGGGATTTCGGGAGTTGCCGGATTGCTGTAAAAAACAGCCTGCTTCAACAAAATTTGCTTCACCGTATTACTTTTCTGTAAAATCCAGATTCTTACCAAATGTTTCCTTTGTTTTTCGGGGCAACTTTATGAAACTAATGCAATCAGGGATACAGCAGGTATTTCTTCCGCATGGTTTTGTACTTTGATAAACCGGGTTCCCAGGAATCCTGAATTTCTTTGGTTGATTTGCCAGCAATGATTTGTTTCCTGAATTCAGAACTGCCGGAAAGTTTATCAATATCACCCATTTCTTTACTCTGACTTCGATCAAAAAACTTTTCTTTGATGGGATAAGCTGTATACAGATCTTTCATCCATTGTATATTGATCCGTTTAGCATTGCGAAGTTTATTGATATCATAAGTTCTGAGATCAAGCCCGTAACAAACTGAATTCATATGCAGAGGTGTTTCACTCATGCCGGGAATACTTACAGGTGTATAAGAAAAACTGAATTTGTCTTTTAACAAAGGGCTGCCAAACACAGTGAAAGGAAAATAAGTGCCACGTCCATGATTCAAGGCAGTGCCTTCAAACAAACAGGTAGAAGGATACAGCATAATGCTTTGCTGCGTATTTAAATTGGGTGAAGGTTTTACAGGTAAAGTATACGGCAGATCATGATTATAATTAGCAACAGTAATAATTTTCAGTTTACATTTCAATTTCCCCGGCAACCATCCTTCACCATTAAGCATTTGAGCAAACTCAGCAATGGTCATTCCATGTGCAATGGGTATTGGAAACATACCAATGCCCGATTTCAGTTTCATATCCAGCACCGGGCCATCTACTAAATATCCATTTGGGTTTGGTCTGTCAAGGATCAGCAGCTCTTTATTATTTTCTGCACAGGCTTCCATGATATGACTCAACACATTAATATAGGTATAAAACCTGCAACCAACATCCTGAATATCGAAGATCATGATATCAACATCAGCCATATCTTCTTTCGAAGGTTTGCGTTTTGGCCCATACAATGAAATCACTTTTACTCCTGTTGCAGGATCTTTCTCATCTTTTACTTTAACACCGGCACTTGCATTTCCACGGAAGCCATGTTCAGGTCCGAATACTTTTACAATATTGATGCCTCTTGACAGTAAACTGTCCACCAAATGTTTTTGCCCGATAATGGTGGTTGGATTGGCCAGCACAGCAACACGTTTGCCTTTCAGATAAGAAATATATTTATCGGTTTGATCAGCACCGGTAATGATTTGATTTTTATTTAAAGCAATTAATTCTTCAGCCTGCTTAACAGTGATTGACTGGAAGATGAATAAACTTGCGATTCCGGCTATCAATACATATATGACTTTCATGTAAGAATTTTGAACAACTAAAATATTATTGTTTCCTGAGATTAAGGCTGCCGTTAAACAAATAAATACTTAAAACTTATTTCTCCTTTACCGCAACCTCTACCACGGTTTTTTCTTCGGGTTGGTGCTGAATTGATTTTTCTGATTCAACTTCTATTTCCTGAACCCAAACCGCATACTTGTTGGGATAAATTTTTGATCCGGTATGTGCTGCATACACATGTGTAAACACTGCGCCAAAATATAAAATCATGGCAGAATAATACACCCATAACAGGAGAACAATAGCAGAGCCGGCTGTGCCGTATGTTGTGGAGAGTTCACTTTGCCCTAAGTAAAATCCAATCAGAAATTTCCCCACCATAAACAGAATAGCTGTTGTAAAAGCACCTGCCCTTACATGTTTCCAATCTATCTTAGCATCAGGCAGCACTTTAAAGATCATACCAAACAGCAATGAAGTAATGCCAAATGTCAGGATCAGGTTAAATGAATAAACCATGATCACCGTCATTTCAGGAAACAGCTGAGTTAGGCGGTGAATCAGCAGGTCCATCAATCCGTTTACAACCAGCGAAACAAGCAAAATAAAACCAAGACCAATCACCAATGAAAAAGAAAGTAAACGATTTACAAGTAAACGCAGGTAGCCCATCCCTCTATATGGCTTTGCTTTCAGCTTCCATATCTGGTTGATGGAATCCTGTATTTCGCTGAATACACTGGTAGCACCAATCAACAGAGTAATAAAACCGACTATGGTTGCAAACTTACTGTCATGCGACAAAGCAGCATTACGGATAGTGTGCTGAATTTGAATTGCTGCATCTGTTCCTACAAAACCAGAGATCTGGTTGTATAATGTTCCTTCAATTGCTTCCCTGCCATAAAATATATCACTAACAGAAATGATAATGATGAGCATGGCAGGAAGTGAAAAGACAGTATAAAAGGCAAGTGCCGCACTTAACTTCAGCACTTTATTATCAATAAAATCAGAAAAAGACTGCCTGATGATCGACCACATAGTTGTAAATAATTGTTTCATACGTTCAATTGCAATGATTTTCATTTAACACAGATACAATTACCTGCACATCAAAACAATTCCAATAAAGGTAGGTCTATTAAAAGCGAAAGGCGGTTTATGTTCTTTTTCAGCAACCGGGCATGTCTAGCCTTTTCCTGCCTGCCAGATAAAGAAAGCATTTAATAGAAGGTATACAATCAATACTAATATGGCTATCCTGTTATCAAATCTTACAGCTTTTTCAATTTTATTCTGCTTAATAAGTTTCAGTGAATAGGCATTAGCTGCTATAATTGCCATGATAAAAAACAGCGTTATGCCATGCAATGTATCAACCAAGGTAAATGAAGCCGACTCAGGTAAAGAAGAATCAATAATATATTTATTTCCGATAACAGCAAACAATGAACCCACACTTAATCCAAACCGGGAGTCCATACTGTCGGCATGAATATAAAAACATATATAAGCTATAAAAAAAGCAATGTACATACCTAAAAACATTTTCCAGAATAAACCACCTGCTTCTCTTGTAATCACCAGCCGGGTTCTGAATGCACTGTACTTTGTTTGTGGTTTTGAAAGGCTTTCATCACCAAAGCCTGTTTCATAGGTTCTGATGTTGCTGGATATAACACAACTGTCTATTGACCAGCCACGCAATGTAAACCGCTTATCAAAACGCTGACCAACAGTATCCGTAATAAAAATCAGCGAACTTGAATCGAACTGTGAATTTTCAATGGAAAGCCGGAGTGTTTGCCTGTCGAACGGGAAATTTTCAATCCGCCATGAATCTTTCATCACACATTGTAATTTCATCTGCATATATACAAATTCGCCCGAGCTGTCAATAGTAGAAAAGGATTTATCAACACTCTTGGCCTGCGGTACTTCCAGGTTATTGATGAAATCAAATTTGTGATTCTTATACTTGAGCCACAACCAGAATGTAATGGTATATTCCTTTTGTTTAAAATCAATATCATGAATACTGGTAATATAAATTCCAACTTTTACTGTATCAGGAGGGGCATCCTGTGCATTCGATTGATTGCTGAAACCCAGAAGAAAAACAAGAAACAAAGAAGAAACCAACTGTAAACTTTTCATAGAATCATTTTAACAATGGAAAGATAGAGTACAGGTAATGAAAAAACAAAGTATTCTTACCCGATTGAGGCTCTTTTGCTATTTTCACCGCATGCATCCGCACATCCAGACATTATTACAATGCATCAGCCTGGAAGAAAAAGAACAGGCTCAGCGTTACAGCTTAGATCAGCAACATACTTTAAAGCAACTGAAAGCTGAAGGACTTGCCCTGCACCCCATCATTGTTATAAGAAAAAGTTTTGGCTATGCTGATTATCCTGAGATCAGTTTCAAACTCAGCTTTCCGCCCGAAGCAAATATGTTTAAAGATGGAGCAGCTATTGAGTGTTTTATTACAGGTGAAGAACCGGTGAAAGGAGTATTGATCAGTTTAGATGGTAAGAATGGTGAGTTCCGTTTGTTTGCTCCAGATTTTCCTGATTGGATTGAAGACAATGGAGTCGGCATCAAACTGGCACCTGATACAAGAACCGGCAGCATTATGAAAAAAGTGCTGAACGAACTGCAGAGTAATCAACCACTATTTAAACTGTTTGAGCAGTTGCATGATGATGCATCAAAAACTTCTGCATCACCGGTAATTAAAAATTCACAGCTCAGTTTCACAAATCAAAAACTGAATGAAAGTCAGCAGCAGGCCGTAACTGCCATTACTCAAAACGAACAGATCACTATTGTACATGGCCCGCCGGGTACTGGAAAAACAACCACTTTAATTGAAGCCATTCTTCAACTGATTAAAAATGGTGAGAAAGTATTGGTATCAGCACCAAGTAATACTGCCGTTGATAATATTTCAAAAGGGCTGATTGAAAAGGGTGTGAAATTATTAAGGGTTGGTAATACAAGTAAAGTTGATGAAACTATTTTTTCTCATACACCGGAAGGAAAGCTATCAAACAGTAAACAGCAGAAAGAAATCAAGCAATTAAAAATAAGAGCTGAAGAATTCCGCAAGATGGCGTTGAAATACAAACGCAGTTATGGCAAGGCTGAAAGGGAGCAACGGAATCTTTTGTTTAAAGAAGTAAAAAACATCCGGACAGAAATAAAAAAACTGCAGGCCTATAATGAAGAAAAATTGTTTGAAGAAGCAGATGTAATTGCAGGTACGCCTATTGGTTTGTATGATGCAAGATTAAATCATTTACAATTTCAAACAATTGTTATTGATGAAGCAGGACAATGTATTGAACCATTAGCCTGGTGTATTTTTCCAATGGCAGATAAAATTGTATTAGCAGGTGATCACTGGCAGCTCCCCCCTACCGTATTAAGTAATGAAGCGGCAAGACTTGGCTTTAACCGGTCAATCTTAGAAACAGCTATTGAAAAAGTAAGCTCTGTTTTTCTGCTGAACATACAGTACAGGATGCGGGAGGTAATTGCCGGGTTCAGCAGCAATTATTTTTACAATAATCTATTACTGACAGCTGCACATTTACAAAACAAAGGAGTTCATCTTACATTTATTGATACAGCAGGTTCCGGTTTCAATGAAGTGCACGGACCTGATGGCAGCAGTTTGCAAAACAAAGGCGAGCTGCAGATTATTCAGAAATTAATTGAAACAGAATCGCTTGATCTTTCAACCACTGCAGTCATTTCTCCCTATGCCGGGCAGGTAACAGCTGCCAAAGAATTATTCCCTAAACAACTCCGCATTAGTACCATTGACAGTTTCCAGGGACAGGAAAAAGAAACCATTATCGTTTCACTTGTGCGCAGTAACGATGAAGGGATCATTGGTTTTTTAAATGATTACAGAAGAATGAACGTTGCAATCACCCGTGCAAAAGAACAATTATTTGTAATTGGCGACAGCGCTACCCTTGGTGGTGATAATTTTTATAATTCTTTCTTAACCTACATCGAAGAAGCAGGTATGTACAGGACAGTTTGGGAATTTGAGCTGTAAAAATCATTTGATACAAACTTCATGATTTCACTCATTCCATAAATTGATAACACTCATCTCCACGTATCAAATAAAACATCAATTTTACAGTTGAATTACTGAAAACAGTTCAGTATTGATTGCAGTGATTAATTAAACAAAAGATATATGACTACGATTCTCGACACAAAATTGATGCACCCAAGAGACCAGATTACATTAGTAATTGAAAGGATATACCGTATGGGTTTAACAACCACGAGCGGAGGAAACATTTCTGTTATTGATGATGAAAAAAACATCTGGATCACACCTTCCGGTATTGATAAGGGTTCATTAAAACCTGATGATATTATTTGTGTAAAAGCTGATGGTACGATTATCGGAAAACATAAACCTTCTTCTGAGTTTCCATTTCACAGATCTACTTATAATATTCGTCCCGATATTAAAGCGGTCATTCATGCTCATCCTCCTGCATTGGTATCGTTCAGTATTGTAAGAGATATCCCAAATACCAATATCATTTACCAGGCAAAAAAAGTTTGCGGTGAAATTGGTTATGCTCCTTATGCTTTGCCCGGCAGTGAATATTTGGGTGAAAAAATAGCAGCTGAATTTGCTAAAGGATTTTCTGCTGTTATTATGGAAAACCATGGAACTGTTGTTGGCGGATGCGATTTATCAGATGCGTTTCAACGTTTTGAAACACTGGAGTTTTGTGCAAGAACACAGATCTACGGAAGTCAAATCGGCAAGCCACGCTTTTTAAGCGAAGCGATGATTGCTGAACATAATACCCATTTGCAGCTTGATTTTCCGGAAATGAAAGAAGTTTCTCACCCAAGTGTGGAAAGAGAAAAAAGACTCGAAATATGCCAGATTGTAAAACGTGCATGTCAGCATGGATTAATGAAAAGTTCATACGGAACAGTTTCTGCAAGGTGGAAAGGAAATGATTTTTTAATTACACCAAACGGTGTTCCAAGATGGGATTTGAAAACAGAAGATATTGTACAGATAAAAGATGGCAAACGGGAGCCCGGAAAAATTCCAAGTCTTACTGCATTCCTGCATCAGCAGATTTATGCACTTCATCCTGAAGTAAATTCAATCATCCTCACACAATCACCTTACCTGATGGCTTTTGCTGTTACAGGTGTTGAAATTAATGTAAGAACCATTCCTGAAAGCTGGATCTTTTTGAAAGATATGCCGCAGTTAAAATTCGGTGTACAGCATAACGGATCAGATGAAGTGGCTACTTGTATTTCAAGAGAAAAACCGGCAGTACTGATTCAGAATGAATGTGTGGTAGTTGTTGGCGATAGACTGTTACAAACATTTGATTATTTAGAAGTGGCAGAATTCAGTGCCAAATCAATTGTGATGGCATCTTCATTAGGACAGATGGTTCCGATTAATGATGAGCAAACAGAAGAATTGCGGATAGCCTTCTTAAAATAACAAGAACAGCCAATGCTGTTCTTATGCTAAAGTTGAATAAGAAAGAATCAGGATTTCTCTATAGAAGTCCTGATTCTTTCTTATTTTATTGTTTGACTCTTCACTCCTTCAAAACTGATCTTAACCGGTTTGATGAATCCCTGTTCATCAAAATACATTCTATCAATGCAGGTTACCCTGTGATTATGGTCTGTTTCTCCCAGTGGTCTTCTGTGATAAACAATGTACCAGCTGTCATCGTTCGGATTATGTATTACAGAATGATGCCCGGCTCCTGTTGCAACAGCAGCATCCTGCTGCAAAATTTTATCAATGCGTTGAAAGGGGCCGAATGGAGAATCAGCAATTGCATAAGCAACTGAATAATTGGGGCCACCCCAGCCTCCTTCACTCCACATAAAATAATACTTATTGTTACGGATAAACATGATCGGTCCTTCCACATAATTATCAGGAGTGATTTCTTTAAACACTGTTCCATCTTCAAACGGAATAAAACCTGTGAAATCATCTTTCAGCCTCGCTATATTACAATGTTTCCATCCTCCATAGATGATATAATATTTCCCGTCTTTATCTTTAAATACAAACTGATCAATTGGCTGTGCTCCATTGTGAAATTTATCAATCAATGGCTTGCCCAGGTAATCAAGGAATGGGCCTTCAGGTTTATCTGCAACAGCAACACCAATTCCACCATACTCATTGTTGTTTTGAATATCATTGGCAGCAAAAAACAAAAAATACTTTCTATCCTTTTTGATGATTGCCGGCGCCCATATGGCACGGTTTGCCCATTTGATAGAAGATGTATCAACAATGCGGCTGTGCTTTTTCCAATGAACTAAATCAACCGATGAAAATGCATCAAAGAAAACCTGTTCTTCATACGCAGCAGAATACGTTGGATAGATCCAGTATTGTTTCCCAAATACTGCAGCTTCAGGATCAGCATACCAGCCTTTTACAATCGGGTTACCTGAAGTTGCCGGTTTATTAATCTGAGCAAATAGAAAATTTACACAAATGAGCAACAAAAGAACGCTGATTATTTTTTTCATAAAGTATGATTATTTAAAATACTGGCTCCACACAACTGTTTTACCTGTTTTGGCTGAATACTTAGCTGCTTCAAGTATTTTCATTACTATTTCATTATTCATTGGCGATGAAAGATCATAATTGTTAACCTTTATTTTTCCATTAATCACATTGGCAAAATATACAAAAGGATCATTCCTGTCTTCAGGCAGTTTTTCTGCTGCTATGGTTTGTGTTTCTTGCTTTTCATTTTCTTTCATCAGCATATTTGTTCCGTCTTTGCAAAACACAAAACCGGTTTTCCCATATACTTCCATGTCTTTGCGGCTATATGGCCAGTTCCAAGATGCCTGTATAATTACCTGTGCTTTTTTATAAGTTAATATAATAGTTGCTTCATCTTCCACTTTTGGATAAAGATCAGGTTTCATCTGCTGTGTAACTGCTGTTACGGTTTCAGGTGTTTCTCCTTTCATCATCCATGTACTGATATTGGCGCCATAACATCCAAAATCTGTTAAGGCACCGCCGCCGTTTAAAACAGGATCAGTCAGCCATTCAAGAAATTCAGGATTACAGCCAATTTCGATTGGTCCTTGGTGACCGGTATGAAAAACAATTTTTACAATATTGCCGATCTGTTGTTTTTCATTCACGATCTCATATGCTCTGGCATTGCTGCCATACCAAGTAGTTTCATAGTTAGTAAGTAAATGAATCTTATACTTCTTCGCCAGTGAAAGCATTTTTTCTGCATGGTTCATGTTTACAGCAAGTGGCTTTTCCACCATTATATGAATACCACGTGGGGCACAATACTCAACTACTTTTAAATGATCATAAATCGTATTAAAAGCAAGTACGGCATCTGGTTTTACTTTTTCAATCATCTCCTCCATGGAACTGTACACCAGGTCCATACTGTAACCATGCTGCTTTGAATACGCTTCTGCCAATTTCCGGTTAGGTTCCGTAATACCAACTATTTCAATATCGCCCCTGTTTTCCCTGCCCAGTACCCAGTGTACATGCGTGTGTACCAACCCAACAATTCCAACCCGTAAAGGCTTTTGACGAACAGTATTTTTTTGTGCAGAAGTCTGAACAATCATACACATCATTACAGCAATTGCTAATAAATATCTTTGAATCATGAGATGATTTTCAACAAATATATATGATCAAAATTGCAAACTAAGCAACTTATCAACAATAACTGTTACACATCTCTGTGAATAAAATACGTCTTTCATAATCCTGCTTCCATAACTTACGCTGTTTAAAATGTGTGAATGATGTAATTTATTTCAGTAATTGTATAAGATTAAATCTGTTGTTACAACCAACCTTTGGGATGATAAGAAATCATTTCACCTGATTCAAAAACAATTTCTCTATGCCTTTTATTACTTCAACACAAAATAACAGCGAACCTGTAAATATTTATTATGAAGATACCCTGTTCGGTAAACCGGTTGTCTTTATTCATGGCTGGCCACTCAGCGGATCAATGTGGGAATACCAGTTAACGCAGTTGCCACAACAGGGTTTACGTTGCATCACTTACGACAGAAGAGGCTTCGGAAAATCGGACAGACCTTTTAATGGTTATGATTATAATACACTGGCCGGTGATTTAAAAGCACTGCTGGATCGTTTAAATCTTACTGATGTTACACTTGTGGGCTTTTCAATGGGTGGCGGAGAAATTGCAAAATACTTTTCAGTGTATGATGGAGAAAGAATTGCAAAAGTGGTACTTATCAGTGCAGTAGTTCCGTACATGCTTCAAACTTCAGGAAATCCTGATGGAGTGCCACAAGGAGAATTTGATAAAATGGCAAAGGCGATCATTGACGACAGACCATCCTTCCTGGAAGAATTTAATAAAGCATTTTATGGAGTAGGTCTTGCCCATCATCCGGTTTCAGAGGCTTATTTAACCAGCAGTTTAATTAAGGCAATGGATGCATCACCCATTGCTACACTGGAATGTGCAAAATCATTTTCATCCACTGATTTCAGGCAGGATGTGCTAAAAATAAATGTTCCCACACTTGTTATACATGGCGATAAAGACGACACCGTTCCAATCAAATCAACAGGTGAACAATCAGCCAAACTGATTGAAGGAGCCGTATTCAAAGTATATGAAGGTGCTCCTCATGGGCTGTGGTTCACTGAAAAAGAAAAGCTGAACCAGGACCTGATTGATTTTATCTAGTCCATTTTACTTTTCCATTGTTTCTTCCTGTATTTAAAGAATAAATGCTGACTGTGAACTGAACAGCAGCATTTATTACTGTTTCATTACATTTATGAAATGGAACATGCTTATATCATTGCCCACCTCAGGGAAATGACTGTCCCCGAATTACTCGATGCGCTTGCTGTCAGAATCAAATATTACAATTACTTTTGACAATACATTAAAACAATTTTCTGAACTATAATATATTTAACGATACAGGAGGCTTACAATATTCTCCTCCGCATCATCAATTAAAAAGTACAAAATGAAAAAGTTAACGTTGTTCCTCATGACAGTTTTCACCTTTTTTTCCTTTACTGCCTTTGCGCAGGACACTTCAAAGCATAAGGAAAAAATGAAAATGAAGATGGAACAGTCAAAATACAGCTGTCCCATGCATGCTGATATTACAAGTGACAAGCCGGACAAATGTTCTAAATGCGGAATGGATTTGAAGAAGAAAGAAATGAAAGCCTACTCATGCCCCATGCACGGTGATGTTGTGAGTGATCAACCCGCCAAATGTTCTAAATGCGGAATGGACCTGAAGAAAAAAGAAATAAAAGCTTACTCCTGCCCCATGCATGCTGATGTTACCAGTGATAAGCCCGGCAGCTGTTCCAAGTGCGGGATGGATCTGAAAGAAAAGAAAAAGGACTAAACTCAATTGTATATTAAAAATCCCGAGGCCATTAAACTGGCCCGGGATTTTTTGTTTCCAGCAGTAAAACTGACCAGAATCAGCTAACTGCCGGTTTTTTACATTTCCGGTAACAGTCCATTGTTTTATTTTTGTGCTGAACATGAAAAAATTGCTGGTATCAATATTACTGTTGCTGTATGGATTATCCTCTTCGGGGATGTCTGTATATGTACACTATTGCTGCGGCAAAATTGATAAAGTAGATTTTTCTGCCGATGGAAAAATGAGTTGCCCTGCAAGTGACCATCCTCCAAAAAAAGGCTGTTGCGACAGCAAAGAATTTAGTCCTAAAATAAAAGATACTTATACCAACAGTGCTTTGCAGTTTTCGTTTAAACAACTGCAATCTGAAATGGCACTTGTTCAGGTTTACATTGCGGCTCCTGTTCTCTTTCCAGGAAGCAGGCTTTTCTGCAGTAACAGTTCTCCACCAATTTTTCCCAGCGCTAACCTTACTGTTTTATACGGTGTCTTCCGCATTTGATTGACAGTTTGACTTTTTTGTTAACAGGAGTTCCTGTTGACAGATGAATATTCAATTGTATCAATCAAATCAGTTTTTATGAAATCATTTATTTATTCAGCACTTGCAGTGATGTTCCTGTTATTCTTACAGCAACCACTCATTGCACAACAAAGCACGAAAGACATAACAGTCATATTTAAAGTAGCCGGTGCATGTGAAATGTGTAAGGATCGTATTGAAAATGCAGCCAAAGGAAAAGGTGTTATTCATGGCACCTGGGATGTAAACAGTAAACTTTTCACACTCAGGTATAATCCTTCCTTAACATCTCCAGAGAAAATTAAGAACCGCATTGTTTCTGTTGGGCATGATATAGAAGATAAAAAAGCAAACGATAATACTTACAAGGCTTTGCCGGAGTGTTGTCATTACCGTGAAATGCAAACCGTCATTCACCAGGAGAAAAAAGATTCAACTGCAATTCTGCAATCTGCCAGTCCTCAAATAAATCAGCCCGTAGCAATTGAAGCACATATTATAAAAGGCGTTGTACTCGAGGAAAATTCAAAAGGAGATTTAAGTCCTTTACCCGGAGCAACCGTGCAGTGGCTTCAATCTGCTATTGGTGGAGTAACAGACAGTTCAGGAGTTTTTTCAATCAAACATGATGGCAGCAGAAACAGATTAATCGTTAGCTATACCGGTTATAAAGCCGATACCATTTCTATTACAGATATGAAAGAACTGGTGATTGTTTTAGCAAAAGGAAAACAACTGGGCGAAGTGGTTGTTACTGCCAAACAGCGTTCGATGTATATCGCTGCACTAAGTCCTGTGCGTACACAGATCATGACTGAAAAAGAATTATTCAAAGCTGCCTGTTGCAATCTCAGTGAAAGTTTTGAAACAAATCCTTCTGTTGATGTTTCGTATAACGACGCAGTAACAGGATCGAAACAAATTCAACTGCTTGGATTAAGTGGCAACTACACACAACTCACTATTGAAAACCTCCCCGGCCCAAGAGGAATAGCAACACCACTGGGTCTAACCTTTATTGCCGGTCCATGGATTGAAAGTATCCAACTCACCAAAGGAATCGGTTCAGTTGCCAATGGATTTGAAAGTATTGCCGGACAAATCAATATTGAATTAAAGAAACCGGAAAAAGCAGAGAAGCTCTACTTCAACCTGTATGAAAATAATATGGGTAAAACAGATCTGAACCTGAATCTTTCACAGAAGTTGGGAAAGAAATGGAGTACAACATTATTATTGCACAATGACTTTTTATTTAATACGAAAGTTGATTTCAACGAAGATGGTTTCCGTGATATGCCAACAGGTGCGTTGTGGAGCGGCGTTAACCGCTGGAAATATGAAGATGGTAAAGCATGGATCATTCAGTTTGGCATCAAGGCTTTGGTTGATAAAAGAACCGGAGGTGAAACTGCATTTGAACCAGGGAAAGATAAATTTACAACCAACCATTACGGGCTGGGCATTAATACCAACCGTTATGAAGCATTTGCAAAAACCGGTTATGTGTTTCCCGAAAAAAAATACAAAAGCATTGGATTGCAATTAGCAGCATTTACTCACAAACAGGACTCCTATTTTGGTTTAACAAAGTATAATGCACAGCAGCAAAATTTCTACAGCAATTTAATTTATCAATCTATTATTGGAACTACGGCTCACAAATTCAGAACAGGTTTGAGTTTTATGTATGATAAGTACAATGAAGATTTTAATACAACCAATTACAAACGTACAGAAGCAGTACCGGGTGCATTTTTTGAATACACCTACGACTATCTTACTAAACTGACCATTGTTGCAGGTTTACGTGCAGATGACAACAGTTTGTATGGATGGTTTGTAACTCCACGCTTGCATTTGCGGTATGAACCGGTAAAAGGAACAACGATCAGGATCAGTGCAGGGCGTGGACAACGTACTGCTAATATTTTTGCAGAGAATACAGGTGTGTTAGTGAGTTCACGCCAGTTGCAGATTATTCCTTCAACAACGGGCAAAGCATATGGATTGAATCCAGAAGTAGCATGGAACAAAGGCATCAGTTTAGATCAGCAGTTTAAATTATTCAGCAGAACAGCATCGTTGGCTTTGGATTTCTTCAGAAATGATTTTCAACAGCAATTAGTTGCTGATCTTGAAACTGCAGGACAGATAAAATTTTATAATTTAAATGGCAAATCGTATTCAAACAGTTTCCAGGCTGAAATAAATGCTCAGCCAATCCGTAATCTTGAACTGCGTATAGCTTACCGATTGTTCGATGTAAAAACAACTTACGGAAACACACTTTTACAAAAACCGTTTACAGCAAAGAACAGGGCATTCATCAATCTTGGATATGAAATCAAAGGATGGAAGTTTGATTATACCGTTAACTATAACAGTCAAAAAAGAATTCCATCAACAGCTGCCAACCCACTGCCCTATCAACGAAGTACTACATCGCCTGATTATGTATTGATGAACGCACAGGTAAGTAAAGTGGTGGGAAAGAAATATCCTGTTGAATTCTATCTTGGTGGTGAAAACCTGACGAACTTCTTTCAGAAAGATGCCATCATTGCAGCAGAAGATCCGTTTGGATCACACTTTGATGCATCTCTTGTGTGGGGGCCAATTGCAGGCAGACAATTTTATGGAGGACTTCGTTTTAAATTGAAATAAAATGCTGAAGTAACAGGTACGAATAATAACGATATTTGGGCATCAGTTTCATCAACGAATTATATACACAAATGCATAAGAAGAAAGTACTCTGCTTTGGCGAATTATTATTCCGCATTTCACCTGCATCCAATGAAGACATGGTGGATAAAAACCCGATGCAATTGTATATTGGCGGAGCAGAAGCCAATGTTGCCACTGCACTTGCACGATGGAATGTACCTGTAAAATATTTTACGGTACTGCCTGATAATTTTATGAGCAGACATGTGATTGATTACTTAGAATACAAAGGAATTTATACTTCTTCTATTTTATTTTCAGGCAACAGGGTTGGTGTGTATTATCTTGAACGTGGTGCAGACCTTAAAGGTAAAATGGTGTATGATCGTGACCATTCCTCTTTTTCTGAATTGAAAAGAGGAATGGTTGATTGGGATAAAGTGCTGAGAGATGTGGAATGGTTCAACTTAACTGCAATCAGTCCGGCATTAAATGAAAACGTTGCTGATGTTTGTCTGGAAGCACTGGAAGCAGCATCACAAAAGAACATCATGATTTCAATGGATCTGAATTACCGTTCACGACTATGGAAATATGGAAAGTGCCCTGTTGAAATTATGCCAAAGCTTGCTGCTCATTGTGATGTATTGATGGGCAATATATGGAGTGCAAACAGTTTACTGGGTACAAAAATTGATGAACAGATTCATGAAAAGAAAAGCAAGCAGGCTTATCTCGATCATGCAGAAGCAACATCAAAAGAACTGATACAGATGTTTCCCAAATGCAAAGTGGCAGCCAACACATTTCGGTTTGACGGAGATAATAATTATATCAATTACTATACAGCCTTGTTCATGAACGGAAAACAATACCACTCACCCGAATTCTCCTGCCAGGGAGTAATGGACAGAAGTGGCAGTGGTGACTGTTTCATGGGCGGATTGATCTATGGCCTCTATCATCAGCAGGAACCACAGGAAATACTGGATTATGCAACAGCCGCTGCCTTTGGTAAACTGCAGGAAAAAGGTGATGCAACCGGCCAGGATATCTTTACTGTAAAGAAACTGAAACAGGAAGCAGAAGAATAACTGAATGTTATTT
>JBEBHT010000400.1:0-3856 GCA_040081135.1 Lacibacter sp.
GATTGTTTTTATTATTGCACTTATAATATGGTATCCCATTTATCTGACATTGGCATTGAAAGATTTTTAGTTTTACACTTACTGACCAGTGAAAGCATAAGTATATCAAAAATTAAATAATGAAAAGAATAATCACGGGCTTTTCTTTGACAATAGTATTTTTATCATACCTGCCTTACTTGTTATTTTTTTTAAGATTCTCTTTAAATGTCCCTATCAAAGTATTTGTGTTGTATCCATTTCTTCGTACGATGTGCCTGATTTATTGCCCGATTTTCATTTTTGTTTTTTCCTTGTTATTAGTAGTTATTGGGAACAGATTGCAGCGTTTTTGGGGCATTGTTTCTATTTTTTTATTAGCTGTGTGCTATTTCTGTTATCTGATAATGGTTGCACAAAATATTTAAAATGACGGGTTTTTGTCCTTGTTGGTGTTGCCAAAAGAAACACGCCATCGTTGTGTGTTTTCACCAACGATTTAAATTATAATCTTTGTTGGTCAGCTATCAATAAAGGTGTGAGGCCTAGACTCAATAAATAAGGCTCATTCAACATGAGCCTTATCTTAATTCGTTTATTGTTTGATTACAGGTTGGGTTGGGGGTGGAGGAGCCTGCATATTCTTCATCTGCTCCTGTATTCCTTTTGCATCGGGATGCTGAATACCTCTGTGGCAGGTATTGCAGCTCACCACCCTGATTGTATCTGGCCGGGCAGAATTTTCAAAATTGAAATAGGTAGAGTTAATGCTGATGGTCATTTTCAGCATCTGACGGGCTATTTTCTTTTCATCCTTATCGTCTTTTGAATAATCCCATCCCTGTCTGAAATCTTCACCTTCATGTACATGACAGTAGATACATTTTACACCCAATGCGCTGGTAAAGCCACGCATTATTTTATCTAACTGTTCCTTGGTAATATCTTTTGGCAACACCTGGAGATTTTTATATTCTGCTTTAGCACTGCTCTTTACTGCACCCGGCGTAAAGGCAGTTAAGCCCAATGCTATGAATGCGAGTAGGCACACAAGCACGGCTGCTTTGTTTTTGTTTGTTGTAAACATGTTGATTGGTTATTGTTTCCGGTAAGTTAAAAAAATAATCCGTGAATCAAAAAAAATGGAGACTGAACGGGAAGCTGGAGTAATTGCAAACTTTGGCAAAGTCTCATTCGAACGGGTTTGATTAGTCAGTCTGATAGAACTTTGCCAAAGTTGAACGATTGATTAATTCTATTTTCTCTTTGTTGTTGAAAAGTGATGCACAGTCACCTATAGGATGAACAGACATCGAACACGGTTTTGGTCTGCCGAACAATTACAGGCCCGTTTTATTTCTTAAACACCAAATGCCACATGCCTCTCAAATCGCCTTCTTTATAACCGGTAGCCATATCATTGGGATAAAACTGCTGAATAACTTTTAAAGTTTCAGGTTTTATTTGTGCCTGCAAATCGCCATGACAGTTAAGGCACATTGACTGTACCAGTATGGGTTTGAAAAAATGTGTGTTGCCGTCAGCATCTTTTTCAAGCATTGGTTTTAATTCTTTTTTTTCTGCTTTTGATTGGGCAAACAGTGCCAGTATTTTCTTTTCTGTTTCATCGGGTGTGTTTGCTTTGTTTCTGAATCGTTCAGATACTCTTCTTAAAGAAACAGAATCGGAAGTATATATGTTGCTGAGCGTAAAAGCTTCTGTATTGCAGAACTGTACAGCACCCGGTAATCCTTTCATGCTTACAGTACGCATCAATGTATTGCGGAGTGTATCAAATGTTTTCATCACCAGTGAATCGCCCAGCTTTAAGAAATAGGCATCATCACGAACAGGAGTGGAGGTAGCAGGAGCAGGCTCATTGCAGGATGTAATTATTACAGCAATGATTACTACCAATGAAAACAGAAGCTGCCGGTATTTTTTGAATGAGTGATTCATAAACATGTTTGTTTAAAAGTAAGCAGATGCCGGCAAAAGTTATGTGACAGAGTTCACACACTATGCTCTAAAGAAAATAGGGAATACTGCTAAGATTTAAACCGAAACACCACGCTTCCATTCTTCTTATCATCGGCACTTAAAAATACTTTGTAATACTGTTCGCCGATCTGTACACGCATGATGGCGGTGTTGGGAGGAACCCGGCCCTGGTTTTCTGCATACATGGTAAGTGTATTATCTCTTCCACGAATGGCTTTTAATTTCAGCGTAATGGGTTTTTCGCTGAGCATTTTTTGAGAAGCGACTACTTCGCCGTTAAATAAAACGGTAATGATATCGCCATCTATTTCTGCATTATCGTAAAGGTTCACTGCAATATCTTCTTCATCAATGGCAATGGTTTCGTAAATTTTATTATCTCTTCTTTCCAAACCGTTGGGCAGTTTTGGTGCGGGAATATTTGGTTTCATCTCCACCTTTTCAGGAGTTTGTGTTTTGTTCTCCACTTTGGTAATGGTTGGCGGAATTTTTACAATTGAATCCTTTTTAACAGGTGGGTTAGTGGGTTTCACTTGTGTCTTAACTGTATTGTTTGGCTTTGTAACCGGCTTTGTTGTGTTTGGTTTGGGCTGGCTTGAATTCATTCGCACTGTATTATTGGTTGGTGCTGGAGGAATGGTGATCATGTTTTTTGCCAGTTGCTTTCTTGATAAAAGGGTAGTGCCTGTTCCACAGTTATCTTCTTTTCTTGCACCTTTCCAGGTTCCTTCCAGGATTTCTTTATCGCCCTGTTTGAAATAGGTAAGTGTGTGTACCTGGAAACAATCTCTGAACCACTCAGGTGTATTGGATTTGATGGTGGTTAATTCTTTTGAAACGATCGTTTTGCTTTTTGGATCATAGCTG
This sequence comes from Lacibacter sp., assembly GCA_040081135.1. Classification (GTDB taxonomy): domain Bacteria; phylum Bacteroidota; class Bacteroidia; order Chitinophagales; family Chitinophagaceae; genus Lacibacter. The sequence continues at coordinate 2,848 of JBEBHT010000400.1, forward strand.
CCGGTAATTTTACAAATGGTATAATACCGCTTACCGCCAAGTATGAAGTAGGTGGTGGAAGATCCTTCTACGGTTGAACCATTAACATCCAGTTCAAGGAAATATTCGGTACGGTCGCTTGAATCGTTTTTTGCATCAAAGCTGCCGCTCCATTGTCCGCTGAATTTCTGGGCAAAGAGGGTTGAGTTCAACAATAAGAAGCCAGCGAAAAGTAATTTTTTCATCATGTAAGTTCAATGCAAGTTTCGCTGCAAATTACGCAATTGAAAAAAAATGCTGTGTGAAAGGCTTTGTTAATTTTGTTTCAATTGTCTTTTTTTTGGAATTTTTTTCTTCAAGGTGGTAGATCCTTGTCCGCAGTTCATACTTTCATTCGTTATCGTCCACTTGCCTGTTAAGACTTCAAAATTGCTAGACACGGAGTAAAGCAATGTATGACGTTGGGGACAGTTTTGTATCAAAATTGGAAAATTTGATTTTAACTGTTCGATCTCCGTGACAATAAAGGCTCCGGAAAGAGAATCAATTACTACCAGAGCCAAAAAAGTGGTATAATATTCTTTGCTGTTTATTTTTATGTATGTTTTTGTAATTGCCTGCCAGCAAGTATCTTTTTTAATAAATTCTATTTCGAATGAATGTCTTTCATCTACAGAGACTGGGTCAGTAAAATATCCTGTCCATTTACCTGATACATCCTGCGAGTGAACAGTTCCTGAAAAAAGGAAAAAGAAAAAAACGATTGATATGTTTTTCATTAAATTGGGTTGAGAATTCCAAAATAATGATTTTTAATCATTAGCAAAAAAAGAATGCATGGCTTGGGAAATTCTTTTATTATTAATATACACGGTTGCTGGTAATATCAGCTTTTTTTCATAAATCAGTCTCTTGTATCTGTTTTGTTAACCATACCAGCATTCGTTACCTTTGTGCTCCAAAAAAATCAAATACAGTTCATGAAGATCAGTTTCCCCGATGGCGCTGTACGGGAGCTGTCTCTTATACA
>JBEBHT010000401.1:0-3854 GCA_040081135.1 Lacibacter sp.
ACGTAGATCAGTTCCTATCTGTATGTAATCCCAAATTGGCTTTTTATTCATAATGCTTTTTTATTTCGATTTATAAGAAGTAGTGTATACCGTTTAGTGCAGGTATCTGCACTCTATAAAATTAGTTCATCTGGCGCAAGAATGAGGCGTGGCTTTTGTGTGTAGTTTCTTGTGCCTTGCACTTAGATTTTAAAACTCAGGCACAAGAAGCCAACGCTGTTTTCCTTCGCCTCATTCTTGCGCCAGACCTCTGATTATTTATTTGCGTAAATGTTTGAGCCATTCGGTAAAAAGTTATTGCGATTTTAAAATATATCTGTCCTTTGCATGTCCTCCTTCAAAATATCCAATTTTTGTCGCTGGGCAATAAAGAATTGTTTCAACCAAAAATCCGACAGTATCAGAAAGTTTGTCTTGGAGGTTACAATTGTAAGATTCATTACTTAAATAGTCTAAAAGAGAGAAACATTCTTCATGCATTTCCAATTTCTTCAACGTTACATAAATTTTGTCAGCATACTGTTGGTTGGGTTCTATTCCTAATAGTTTTCTTTTGTCAAATGGGTTTGATGTATGAAATTCATTCTTAATTTTCCACCAGTTCTTTCTGTTTGTGTAGAATTGAAGTATTCTGTCTTGTTTGTCTTTTGTAACAAAGTCCTTGACAAAATTTATAAAGACTTGTTCTATGTTGTGTTTTTCTTTGATCATGTGTATAAGGCAGTCAATTTAATATTTGGGTGTTGCGTAAGCTTGCACCAACACTCTAATTTATGCTATTAGATGATGCTCTCAAAAATAAATAGTTTGGAAAGTGAAATGCCATCAGATATGCCAATATAAAAGCCGTGTATAAAACAATACACGGCTTATTCAATTCAAATCTTTTTTCCATCTACGCCGAATTCCTCGCCGCATTAATAATTCCAAAGGAACTGCGGATGATGAGTTTTTCGAATGCTTCTTTTGAAACAGAGGGTACACCGGGTTCATTCATTTCCCTGATCTTGGTAATGGCATACTGCTGTATGGTAATGAGCGGCATCACAATCCGTTCACGCATCTGGATCGATTGCTGTTCAACGGGGTAATCTTCCATCAGCTCGGTATTGCCACTCAGCAACAGTACATATTTGCGGGTGAGTACATATTCATCATAAATCTTCTGCCAGATAACTCCATACAAAGGATGTTGTGATAAATATTCAGTGAGGGGAAAATAACATTTCTTCATCGCCATTTCACAGTTGTCAAACAATGTTTTAATGAACAGTGAATTTTTGTACAGCTTTTTTATTTCAGCAAAACGTCCCTGCTCATCGAGTGCTTTTAATGCAGAGCCGACACCATAATAACCGGTTACGTTTTGTTTCAGCTGACTCCATGCACCTACATAAGGAATGGCACGCAGGTCCTTGAGTTCAAGACGGGAAGAGGCTCCACGCTTGGTAGGGCGGCTGGCAATATTGGTATCGCTGTAAAATTTCAACGGACTTACATCAACGAGGTACTGCATAAAGTAGGGATGATTCTTCAGCTCAACATAGGCATCATAACTTTTTTGTGCAATTTCAACAATGAGGTTTTCTTCTTCTTTCTGCAAGGTAATTTCAGCCGAATCAAAAATATCATTGCTGAGTCCGGCATTGAGCAGCTGTTCAATATTAAACTGTGCGGCATCCTGTGTGCCAAAGTTGGAACTAACGGTTTGTCCCTGCACGGTTAACTGAATTTCTTTGTTGGCAATATTTTTCCCCATAGATGCATAGAAGCGGTGTGTTTTACCGCCACCACGTGCAGGAGGTCCGCCACGTCCATCAAAGAACACTACATCAATTCCAAACTGTCTTGATATGGCTGTTAATTCTTCCTTCGCTTTATAAATACTCCAGTTGGCCATGAGGTAACCGCCATCTTTGGTACCATCACTAAAACCAAGCATGATTGTTTGCTGGTTGCCCCTGCGCTGTAAATGATATTTGTAAACAGGATGATCATATAATTCCTTCATTACTTTCGATGCTTCCTGCAAATCATCTACTGTTTCAAACAAGGGAACAATATCAAGTTCAATTTCATCTGCTTTCCATCCGCTGAGTACTAAGAGCTGGTACACTTCCATTACATTGAGTGCACTCGTACACTGGCTGATGATATACCGGTGGCATCCATCTTTTCCATTCGACTGCTGAATGTTTTGAATGTTCTTCATATTGCCGAGTGTTTCATTCACCATTTCATCGGTGGCCCTGTTTTCTGCATCTGGTTTATAGTTGGGCAGAAATTCAAAGTCGTTATTGCCCTGCCTTGCAGCAATGGCCGACAATACTTTTCCATGCACTGAATTATCCTGGCGAATATCAAGCGATGCAAAATGCAAACCGAATAACTGTACACGGTTGATGAGTTGTTCCACCGATTGCTGAAATAATCCATTGTGCTGATGAATAAGGATCTGCCTTATTTCAGATAAAGTGGTGAGCACTTCATCTTTAGTCAAATTGGTAGTATGACCGGGAATGAAAATATTATCGTAGAGTTTCTTTTCTAATGTAGAGAGTAATACATCCACGCCTTCAAATGTTAAGCGGCGCTTTAAACGTCGCACATCGAGATAATAACATTTGATGATGGAGCCCCGAAGCTGCTCGGCAACTTTTAATGTAATATCTGTTGTTACAAACGGATTGCCATCTCTGTCGCCACCGGGCCAGAAACCCATGCGGATAAATGGCTTCTTAAAATCGGCTCCTAACTGCAGTTGCGATTTGAGTGAAGTATAAATTTTCCCTACAGCTGAATAGAATACATTTTCCAAATACCAGATTAAACTCACGGCTTCATCGTAAGGAGTTGGTTTTTGTTTTTTCAGAAAAGGTGTTTTGCCCAACTGCTGCAGGTACACATTGATTTGGCTGGCATTGTTTTCTGATAATGCTTTCGACAGATCATGAATAATACCCAACACTGCACCGGGATAAAACTGTGTAGGATGTGCGGTTAATACAAAACGTACTGAATAGTCGGCGAGTTTTTTTGTTAACTCATCTTCTTTTTTATGCAGCTGCACTTCGTTGAGCAGTTGTTTCATACTTCCCGTTCCGTGCAGGTCGTGCACTTCTTTAAAAGCCGCATCTTCCAATGCATCGAATAATACAATCTGCCGCTCGGCATATTGCACAAAACGGAAGAGCAGATCGATCTGTTGCTTTTCGGTTGTGTAAGAAGTATGACGTTTAAAAAAGTCTTCAATAATTTCTGCCGGGCTTTGTTTCTTTTTGTATCCGTCTTCGCAATTGGCTAATACCAGCGACAATAAAATTCCTGTACGCTCAATGCGGTGAAAGGGAAGAGAAGTGAACAGACTGTTGTAAAGCTGAAATTTAATTCCGACTAAATTCTTGAACTGTTGCAGCCCGGCTGTGTTTGAAAATGACATAGTATTCTGGTTGGTTTAAGAGCTGGCAAGCCTGAGCTGAAAGATAAAAAGAAATGAAGGGCTGAAAAAATTTGTTTCAGCAAAAAGTCCTTGTTCCTGCTGGTTTTGGGCAGGAAAGGAAAGAATCAGTAAGTGCCGGGTAAAATCCGGTTGTAATGAATATTCGTTAGTATATGAGAGTTGCTGTTATGAACGATCTTTTACTGTCGCACTTATACATTCTCACAACTTCAAAAGGGGAGAGTTACCTGCTGATCAATTGCGTTGGTAACCCTGAAAATAACTGAGCTCTTCTTTGTGCTGCAACAAGGAAAAACAAACCAGAGAAGATGATGAGCGCAGTTGCCAGCAGCATAAAATTTGTATAATGTAAATCAGTAAAGCTGATGGCGGCAATTCCCTGCAGCATCAGGAT
>JBEBHT010000402.1:0-3854 GCA_040081135.1 Lacibacter sp.
GAATATTTATTGATCTTAAAGTGTTTACAGTTAATGGACTAGGGTTCGCTTGCTTTATTATTTTAAAAACTTGTTCGATATCAAATTCATTATCTTCCAATTTTTCACTACCAAGAAAGTATTCATAAGTATTACTTGGATCATAATCGTCAATTGTAGGGAAACTAAGTGAAATACTATTGGCATCTTCAGTTAGTATGTAGTTCTTTAGTTCTTCGCATAAGTCTTTTATAATACTTTCATCATCGATAGGCTTGAATTTGTCAACAAAAGGAAAGGTTTTTTTATAATCAGTTGCTCGATATTTTTTTAGTAGGAATTGGCATCTTTTACCAATTTCTGTAAAATTGATATCGGCTGCCAAATGAAGAGGTACAGCACCAGAAATTCTTTTAGCAAAATTTGTATCAATTGGTTTACCGGACATGAGATTTAAAAGCTCTTCATTTTCATCAAATTGAAATTCTTGAATTGGATTGCCTTTGGCAAATGTTGTTCTCGACTGTTTCTGATTAGCATTAAAATTTTTTGAATCAAAAATGCTGATTTTCAAAGGATCAATCGTATTTAATACAACCTTTAGCCCAAAGTCAAATTTTATTCTTGCTTTATTTATCCCTGAAAATCCTTGTCCACCCACAATAGCAAAAAAATGCTTCTTATTATATGCAGTGATTTCTATTATAAGAATTACAGAGTTTGAAACATTTTCTACATTATCTAAAACATAGTTCTGACGAATAAAGGAGACCCAGGCTGGTTGCTTTTTCTTATCCGTCTGAACAAAAGCAATACTATTAAAATCCAAATTTTGCAAATTGTTATTGCTTACGAGTTGCTCATAACCGTTAGCAACAGAAACCTTTTCCGCAACGTAACAATCCTTAAAAGTTTTTACTTTTGCTTGATCAAAATAATAAATAGTATAGTTCATTTTAAAAGTTTATAGTTGATAGGGTTAATGAAAACAAGATAGTTTATGCTGTAGGATTATTGCAGTTGTTGACGTACCCGTCAACTAACTATTTTTTATCATCACATTTTAAATTATCCTATGCCACTCAATCCCTACTCAATATTTCTCCCACTTATACTTTCGGATAATAAATTTTACCTCTTATTCTATAAATCTAATCTGCTATACTTCGGCAGTTCCTCGAGTTGGTTCTAATTGTTCTTGTGTTGGAGAAATCAGGAGTCTCGGTTTCAATGGCACATCTCCTGTGCTGGTTGCTTATAGTAAAAGATGATAAGGTTAGTTGGTTACTGGTCGGCCTAAATATAAACCAGTCTGTTAATTCAAAAAATACTACAAAGCGGGTATAGGGGGAGGAAGCCGGTAGTCTTTAGTCGGTAGTCGTTAGTAAGAAGGCAGAGGAAAGCCGGTAGCCGATAGTCGGGAGTAAGAAGGCAGAAAGCATGAAAGCGGTTGGCCGTTGCCGGTTGGTTGCTGGCGGGAGGGTTGTAAACGGGAAAGTACTCCCCTGCGGAGCGTCTTTTCGAAGAAGTGGGGAAGCGATAGCTTCGGACCCACGACTGAGAAATCTCACTATACTCAAACAGTATGAATGTATTGAGATTTCTCATCCTGCAAATATTTTTGCACATAGAGAAACTTATTACAAGCAGGATTCGAAATGACGGCAACGGGGATCACCTCTTATTCTGAAGTAGCGGGATCAATAATGGCCGACACTTCACTTACTGAATTGGCAGGAAAGCCTCCCTGCTTTGCATGCTCCAGTACCAGTTCTTTATTGGGTGCAATGTAAACGCAGTAAATCTTGTCTTCAGTTACATAACTGTGTATCCACTGAATGGATGTTCCCAGTTTACTCAGTACTCCACAGGATACCTGTGAAATTCCTTTTAACTGTTCTGCACTCAGTTTACCGGCACCGGGGATTTCTCTTTCAATTACGTATTTGGGCATGTTGGCTGGTTTTAATAAATGAAGAATGTGTAATACAATGTAGTGTTTTATTTGTCAATTATAAAACAGCTCCTTCACTTTAGTTCATGACAAAGGAACCGGACTTTCGGAAATGAATAGCTGTTACTGCTGTTGAACAAATCGTACAGACCGCTTAAAGCGTTCCGCCCGGTTTGCCTGCTGCTATAGAAACGGAACTGTGAAACGAGCCCCGACGATAAATGTCGGGATGCAGACCAAAGCGTCTGCACGTGGCAACAGTTGATGCTATGAAATGATTAAGCTGGTAACATAATTTTTCCCTTCGTAGACAATAGATTGCTTCGTTCCTCGCAATGACGTAAACGAGAATGATTGCCCTTCGTGGCGGGCCGACCGGTTTGCATCCCTTACATCAAAAAAGAAAGATCATCCTTATCATGAATTTCTTTTTTCAGCACCTGCTGTTCATCTTCGCCCGATGTAAATAACACTCCCGGCTGTTCACCGATATACTGCAATGTATCCTTCTCTAATTTCAACGCAGTGCCTTCGGGTAAGGCAACAATGGGCACACCATAATTGAGCTTGCTGAATTCTTCCAGTCGCTGATCACGGGTTTCACCATTATGTCCTTCTGGCTTTGTATTGATATAATGCGGGTTGATCTGGAAGGGCAAAATGCCGAGTGCATTCAGCGTCTTGGGTTCAATGATGGGCATATCATTGGTGGTGCCAATGGTAGGGCCTGTAATATTCGATCCTGCACTCCAGCCGATATAGGCAGCGCCTTTGTTTACTTTATCACGGATGAGGTCGAGCAGTTTCAGTTCATAAATATCATGCAGCAGTTTAAAGGTATTGCCACCTCCTACCATGATCACAGCTGCTTTGTCGATGATTTGTTTTGCATTGGCGGGGGTTACTGTTTCAATAGTATATGGCAAACCCTGCATGGCTGTTTTCACCATATTGGTATAAGCATCATAGTCATTGTCAACAGATGCAAAGGGAATAAAGGCAATGGTTTGTTCTTTATCGCCAAGGAATGTGTTGATGATGGGCACGGCAGTTTCAAGATAAGCACCATTGCCTGCTCTTGAACTGCTGAATACAAGAATACGGTTTAAAGACATGAAGATGTTTTGATTGAAATAATAATGAATGGGGTAAAGGTATTGAATGATTTGTTGGGAGGAGCATCCCTACGAAGCGTCATTTCCCTGCCCGTCCGGTCAGGCGGGGAAGAAGTGGGGAAGCGATAGCTTCGGACCCACGACTGAGAGATCTTATTGTTACAGACAGAAGTTCTTCGTCTTATTAAGACTCTCATAATTGTGATTAGCATTTTAGCTCTATTGTATTGTGCTGCGCACGGCTTTTATTTTTCCTTTTGTCTTGACACAAAAGAAAGAAAAAGTCAAGACGGGAAATATTACCCCCATTTCCCGTCGGAAGCTCTGATGGGACAGTGTTGCTACTGTGGTGAATTACTGCAATTCACTATTCAACATCCTCATGTTGGAGAGTTTGATTACTTATTAGCAGATTGCAAAGTATGCGGGATAATCTTCCCTATAGAGCGTCATTTCGAAAGAGCAGGGTTCGCCACAAGCGAACGAATCTGCGACTGAGAAATCTCATAATACTCAAACAGTATGAATGCTTTGAGATTTCTCATCCTGCTTTTTATTTTCCAAACGACATTCATTCTACAAGCAGGATTCGAAATGACGGTGGTGAAAATGAGGCTCCTTACGAAGCAACATTTCCCTGCTGCTTACAAAACAACAGATGCTGAAATTATTTCATATAGTTATAAAAAGGAGGTGCAGAAAAGCCAATGTTAAGAAATTAATGATGCAGGCAGCATAAAAACTATAAGAAGTATCATTATGGCACAATATTTTATATAAAAACCAGCTATGACCCGAATAAATCC
>JBEBHT010000403.1:0-3815 GCA_040081135.1 Lacibacter sp.
AATTAATTCCCTGCACTATACCCTGTGGAGGGTATTTGAAAAAATGTAAGTTTCCTCCCAGGAATCCCTCCCGGAAGTGATACTGAAAAAATCAGTATTGCAAACCATTTTCTTTGGTTGTATATTGGAAAATTCTTTCACCGTTTGAATTGCACCATACAAAGCGATCTGTTCATCTTCAAATAAATAACCAACCATGCCAAAATTCACAACAGTTGTGCTGCTGTTTTTCTGTGTAATCTGTCAACTCAATGTTACGGGACAGTCAACTTACAACGATGAAATCAGGAAAGCATCCACTGCATTTATTCAAACACTCAGTCCATTGCAGGAAAGGTCGGCCTTGCTTTCCTTTGATGATACAGCAAGAGTACACTGGAACAATCTGCCTGTTGGGTTAAGGGTAAGAGCAGGAATCAGCATTGGTGATATGACAGAAGCTCAACGTAAATTATTGCACCGCATTCTTTCAGTTTCATTAAGCTCACAGGGATACTTGAAAGCAACAGGGATCATGCACCTCGACAACCTGTTGAACATGTTTGTTGATACGGCTTATTACCGGAAAGATATCAATGATACACTCCGCCAGTTTTTAATTGATTTGAAATGGACACACCGCAATTATTATCTTGCTTTTTTTGGTACACCTGCTGATAAAAACTGGGGATACAAAGTGGAAGGCCATCATTTGTCAGTGAATTATACATTCACTGATAACAAACTTTCTGTTACTCCCTGGTTTATTGGTACCGATCCTGCAGAGATGTCAATTACACAATATGCAGGGTGGCGTGCGTTAGGTCAGGAGGAAGACTTAGGACTTGAACTGATTCACATGCTTACATCTGCGCAGCAGAAAAAAGCAACCATGACTCAGCAAGTACCTGGTGATATTATTACCGGTGCTGAAACAGGTAAACGCTTAATTGATTACTGGGGTATTAAAGGATCAGAATTAACAAACGAACAGAAAGCTGTACTGCAATACATCATCCGTGAATATGTATTCAACATGGAATATGAAAAGGCCAGTGAGGAATATGCAAAAATTATAAAAGCAGGAATCGACAATATTTATTTTGGATGGATCGGGCCTTATGATGAATACAAAGCCCATTATTTTGTTCTCAACGGGCCAACGTTCTTAATAGAATTTGATAATGCAGGAGGCCCACGGGGAAAAGCGAATCATATTCATACCATCTGGCGTGAAAAAGGAAATGAGTTTGGAGAAGATGTACTGAAGAAACATTATCAGCAGGATAAACATTAACAGCAAAATTATAAATCGTTTTACGAATGCAACGCTACAGGAGTTTATACAAATGGATGTTGGTGCCAATGTTATTTATGCAGCTGGGTATTTTCAAAGATTACTGGGGCGATTTTTCTGAGAACGCATGGTCGGTTCATATTCATTACTGGACGGGTACGATCTGGTACGTCTATCTTATTCTGCAACCTTATCTGGCTACACATGGCAAACTACCCCAGCATCGCACCAATGGTATTATTGGAATGTTCATTGCAGGGGCAGTTTGTTTAACTGCATTTAGTATGCTGCACAGGGATATCGCAACAACAGAGAAAGCAATAGCAAACCCCCAACAGTTTGGTCCATTTCAACCCTGGTTCTTTTTTGGTGTGACAGCTGTGGAAATTGTAATGATGACAGCCTTTGGGTATGCGGTTATTAAAAGTATTATTCACAGGAAAAACTTAGAGCAGCATGCATGGTGGCTCATAACCACTGTATTTCTGATTATGATGCCGGCTCTTGGCAGGGGAATACAAAATGTCTATGTTGGTATGAATATAAAACAGTGGCCCAATATTGATATAATGATTCCGATTTACCCTACACAGGCACTCATCATTGGCATGCTTCTTATTGCTGCATGGAAATATGGTAAGCTGAAACATCCTGCCACTTACCTGGCGGTTGCTGTAAACCTGTTCATCTTTTTATTGGAACCGTTGGGAAAATCAGAAGCAGTGCAGCAGTTTTTAAAAGCAATCATCAAAGGGTGATTTTTGTAGGTTCTGATGCTGTTGTTGGCGTCTCTGCCAACTAACTATTTTCTTTCCTGCATGTTGGCGGGGACGCCAACATGGGCAGAGAGAATTGTTTAACCGTTCTGTTTTTACTGAGCCAGAAATTCCCTGATTGTTTTCAAATAGAGCTCCGGCTGTTCAACAGATACTGCATGCCCCGCACTGGGAATAACTGCCAGTTTATGATTGGAAAAAAGTTCCAGGTATTCATTGGTAAATCCCCAGTGCTGGTTATCATACTGCGCCTTCATTACTAAAACAGGAATTGTGGAATGCTGCAGTTTGGGTCTTGGGTCATTTACAGTGAGTAAGTTTTTAAAGGTCATGATGGCTGCATAAAAACCACCGCCGGGTGAAGGTGGTGAAATCATAGACGTATCACGAACTGTTGATTTATTCAGTTCATATTCCAGCAAGGTTTCAAACGCATCAGCTTCCTCATCGCCTGCAATCTTCCATCCAAAATGAGTTGCGAAGTAGGCCATTGCTTTTGTGCGGATATTATTTGCTTTTTTATTTCCCTGTGCATTGGTAAAAACAGGCGACTGTAAATGCAGACTGTCGGGAGCTTTTACTGACAGTGTTTCTTTACGAAAGGGATAGATAGGGCCGGGGCAGGTGAAAATGATTCTGTGAATCTTTGTTTGATTTTCTGCAGCAAACAATACCGCTAAAATTGCACCCCATGAATGGCCAACTAAAATCACTTTCTCTGCGTCAATTTTCCTGATGATCTCTTCCAAGTCTTTTCGATGCCTGTCAGGACTGTATTCAGAAATGTTTTTCAGTCTTGCTGATTGACCGCTTCCCGCTTGGTCGTACAGGTACACATCATAACCATCAGCAGAAAGTTTAGATCGTAACTTAATGGCTTCATCAGTAACAGCGCCACCCGGCCCACCATTTAAGAAAATAAGCGGGAAGGGTTTTCTTTCACCTTTGCCTTTGAAGTATGTATAACCAATTCGGGAACCTGTTGACAAGTTCCAGAACTGTGTACCTGCTCTTGCCTGCAGTTTGGGTACATCATATGTTCGTGGGAAAAATACAAACAACAGGAAGATGACGCCTGCAATGAGTAATAAGTAAGCAGCTGTTTTACGTACTGTTCGGTTCATGGACATTAAAACGTTTATTGGGCTGGGGTAGTATGCCTGTTGTGCAGGAATTGATAACGAAAATGGGTGGCGGGAAGGAAGCATTGCCGGGGTTGCTGCGTCGTTTCTGAGCCAGTTGACGCACTTACGACGAACTTGCTCTGAATCGGGCAGGAGGGTAATAACTTCCTTGAATGGGTAAGGCAAGACCATTGGGTTGACGGAAAATGTTTTGTAATTGTAAGAGTTGCTCAAACATTTAATTAAGTAAGGTATTGGAATACGCCAACATCAGCAAAGGATGCCAACAAGGGCTGAATATAAGCAGCGGTTGAAACCGGTTGATTAAATTCAATCAGTCTCAACCGCCTGTGAAATTTCAATTATACTCTTCGCTTATTTTTCAAAATCAATTCCCTTTGTAAGCAATTTATTCTTTTCGCTTCTACTGATGGTGCATTGTCCCATGAAAAAGCAAACGATACATCTTGCAGAAAGAACTGTCCAGAATTGTGCAACCGCTAAAGCAGCTAATGCAATTGCAGCAACTGCATTTGTTTTGAGAAAATAAAATGCTCCGATTGTTGCAACGATGCCGGCAATAGTTCTTATCGTTCTGTCTTGCCAGCCGATGTTTCTGAAAAACGAATAAGAGAATCC
>JBEBHT010000404.1:0-3826 GCA_040081135.1 Lacibacter sp.
TTTACCCCCATGATACATCTGCCTATACCCAAGGGCTGCAGTTTGTAAATGGTTTCCTATACGAGGGAACCGGCAACCCTGACTCTGTTCCAAATAAATCAAAGCTTCGAAAAGTAGACTATTCATCTGGTAAAATATTAAAAGAGACTTCTTTGCCCGGTATTCTATTTGGTGAAGGAATAACAGTTTTAGGTGATAAAATCTATCAGCTTACCTGGACGAATAAAAAAGGGTTTGTTTATAATTTCTCAGATTTTAAGCTGATTAAAGAATTCAGCTACGATATTGAAGGATGGGGGCTTACTAACGATGGTAAGAACCTGATTGTAACAGACGGCAGCAACAATATCTATTTCTGGGATCCTGAAACTTTAAAGGAAATTAAACGCATCAGTGTGCAGGATAATGCCGGGATGAAGAATAATTTGAATGAATCAGAATACATTAACGGTTTTATCTACGCTAATGTTTATCAAACAGATGATATCGTAAAGATTGACCCGGCAACAGGAAATGTTGTTGGCCGCATCGATTTTTCTGAGCTGAAAAAAACTTATCCTGAGCTGCAGGCTCCTCCAACAGAATACCTGAATGGAATTGCATGGGACAGTTCCGGCAACAGACTTTTCATTACCGGTAAACGCTGGTCGAAAATGTTTGAAATCAGGTTAAATTAAATAGGCACCTGTAATTTCATCACCTTTCAGTTCAACATAAATATGTTCTTCCAGTGTTGTGGCAATAGAAAGCCCAACATAATCGGGTTGAACAGGGAAGGTTTTATGTGTACGCTCTACCAGCACCAGTGTCTGAATTTGTTTTGGCTGGAAGTTGAGAAAGGGTTTTAATGCATACAGCATGGCTTTGCCGCTATTGGCAACATCATCAATAATAACAATGGATTGATTGTTGAACCCTATCTTTCGGTCAAGAAAAACCTCAACAGGATAACGCTTATCCATCGTTATTTCAACCAACTCTACATGAATGTTGCTGATTTCCATCACTTCTTTCGCCAGCAGTTTAGCAACTGTATATCCGCTTTCCTTTATCCCTGCAAAAAACAGTTGCTGTTCTGTATAATTGCGTTCAGCTATTTCATAAGCCAGACGTTTCAATTTTAGCAGAGTTGTTTCTTTATCTAAAATGTATTTCTTTTCCATAGTTCAAAAAATTACTTTAACAATGCAGCTGTAGCGAAGTTAGGCATGACATGTTAATTTTCAATTGATATAACAGCTAATTAAGTGTGCTTTATCTAAATTGTTAGTACTTATCTTAGCAATACAAATATTTTTCTATGCAGATCGTTCAGCAGGTTTTATTTGCAGTTTGTCTGGGTGCAGCTATCTGGTTCTTCAGTAAAAAGGCGAATGAAATCCGCCGCAATATTTTACTGGGTATTGATGAAGACCTGACAGATAATCCATCTCAACGGTGGAAGAATATGCTGCTGCTGGCTTTCGGTCAAAAGAAAATGTTCAAAAATCCATTAGTGGCCGTTTTGCATTTGTTGGTTTATGTTGGTTTTGTCATCATTAACCTGGAAGTGCTTGAAATTGTATTGGATGGTTTGCTTGGAACTCACCGTTTATTTCTTTCACCACTTGGTGGTTTTTATTCGTTTCTTATTAACAGCTTTGAAATACTTGCCATTTCAGTATTAGTGGCCTGTATTATCTTTTTGATCCGCAGGAATATCATTAAGCTAAAACGCTTTATCAGCGAAGACCTGAATGGCTGGCCTGCAACGGATGCCAACAATATTCTCATTACTGAAATTGTACTGATGAGTTTATTCTTACTGATGAACTCAACCGACAGAGCTTTGCAATTGAACGGTGCTGAACATTATCATGATACCGGCAATTTTATCCTCTCAGGATTCTTTGCTCCTTTTCTGTCAGGATTATCAACTTCAACTTTGATTTTCATTGAACGCAGTGCGTGGTGGCTGCATATAATAGGTATCCTTGCTTTTTTGAATTATTTGCCATGGAGCAAACACCTGCATATTTTACTGGCATTTCCCAATGCATGGTACGCAAGGCTTACCAATACAGGAATCATGAGCAATATGACTTCCGTTCAAAATGAAGTGAAGTATATGATGCAGCCGGAACTTGCTCCCACTGAAGCATCTTCACCCTCTAAGTTTGGTGCTAAAGATGTAATGGACCTCAGCTGGAAAAGTTTGCTTGATGCGTACAGCTGTACAGAATGCGGCAGATGTTCAGCTGTCTGTCCGGCAAATACAACTGGCAAATTATTAAGTCCGAGAAAAATCATGATGAGTACCCGTGACCGGCTGGAAGAAGTTGGACGAAATATCAACAGCAATAAAGAATATAAAGATGATGGTAAAACATTACTCAATAATTATATTACTGTTGAAGAACTCCGTGCATGCACAACCTGTAATGCATGCGTAGAAGAATGCCCCGTAAGTATCAATCCGCTTTCCATCATTTTAGAATTGCGCCGCTCCCTGATTATGGAAGACAGTAATGCTCCCACCGAATGGAACTCAATGTTCAGCAACGTGGAAAATAATTTTGCCCCCTGGAAATTCAGTCCCGATGAAAGAGACAAATGGGTTGAAGAAGTTTAGAATTACAGCAACAACAAATGGCCTATGAACATAGATGCATTTTCTTTTCAAACACAAGACTGGTCAACTGTTGAAAAAACAGAACATACAGGCGAAACAGGTATTGCTTACTGGCAAACCTTACATGCCAATGATATCAGAGTAAGAAAAGTAGAATACTCACCCGGCTATAAAGCTGATCACTGGTGCAGTAAGGGACATATTATTCTTTGTCTTGAAGGAGAGATGGAAACGGAATTACTGGATGGACGAATCCTGAAACTTACTGCCGGCATGACTTATTTTGTTGGAGATAATTGCGAAGCTCACCAATCATCAACTCAAACCGGTTGTAAATTATTTATTGTTGATTAAATCTTCTACCCTGCAAATACTCCCTCACAATGTAACCAACTGAACAATTACAGCGTCTGATTTTCGTTAAAGACTTTGTATGTCCAGAATACAAATTATTCTTCTCTTACTCATCCTTGTTGCTTTTTGCGGTTGCCGGAAAAAAAGAACAGAAGAAACCCGCAGTTTTTATATGGGTGTTACACCATGGCCCGCCGATTTTACTCAACAGGAAGTGGATAATGCCTATAGTTTTATTAACTCCAGCTGCGACCTGGTTTCACATCATTTTGATGAGGGTATTCCTTACGAAGAAGCCTACAATAACAGCAACTGGCCAACAGGGCTGATTACTGATATCCAGACAAGAAAATCAAAAACTGCAGCAGGTAAAAAAATACTTTTAAGCTCTTCGGCTTTAACGCTTTCACGACAACAAAAAGCAGACTACTCACAATATTCAACAAGCATATCTGCTGCAGTAAAAAATCAATGGGCACAATTACCGATTAACGATCCGAAAGTTATTACTGCTTACAGCAATTTTGTGATCTATCTCATCAATGAATTAAAACCAACCTTTGTAAATTATGCTGTTGAAAGCAATGTTGATACGTGGAGCAATGCAGACTTCCTGCTGTACAAAGATTTTATCAGCAAAGTATTTACACAATTAAAAGCCGCCTACCCTTCTTTACCAATTATGGTAAGTCTGATGGTAAATGAAGCACCAGCATCACTTAATTATGCTTCACAGCTGATGCCCTATACAGATTATATTGCCCTGAGTGCATATCCATATACACATGTCAGCTCATCTGCCAATGGTAATACAAACCCTGCTTTGTTTCCTGCATCTTATTTTACCAACTTCCTGAATCT
>JBEBHT010000405.1:0-3813 GCA_040081135.1 Lacibacter sp.
ATATTATACAGCACTTTTGCAATAATGAAATCCAATGCACCGGCAATGGAATAATAATACAGCATTCGTCCACGGCTTTCCTGTAAAAAACTTTTGGCAACAGCATTAATGCAGATAAACAAAAGGTTCATCCAGAACAATCCATTCCAAACACTTGCATCGGGCTGTCCCATAGCTAAGAACAACACAAAAATGGTACTGGCGATGTACAGCAGTATTCCATAAAATGTGTATTGCTGTCTTACTTCAAGCAGCAGGTCTTTTTTAAAAAGGGCAATTATTTTTTGGGAAGAAAGCAAAATAAAATTGTTTTATTGATGATGATAACAATGACGGCATCTCGGCTCATACTTATCTTTTTCTCCTAGTACTACCTGGCCGCCTTCACTGGACGTACGGTACGAATAATTAGCAATATTGCCACACACGACACATATAGCATGCAGTTTCGTAATATAATCAGCAACGGCCAACAGATTCGGCATTTGCCCGAAAGGTTGCTTTTTATAATCCATATCAAGCCCCGCAACAATTACTCTTGCGCCACGTAAAGCCAACTGTTCGCATACATTGGTGATTTCCGCATCAAAAAACTGTGCCTCATCAATACCAATGACTTCCACATCCTGCGAAAGGAGTAAAATTTTCTGCGAGTTATCAATAGGGGTGGAGAGGATAGCATTCTCATCATGCGAAACGATTTTCACTTCATCATAACGTACATCCACAGCCGGTTTAAAAATTTCCACTTTCAGGTTAGCGATACGTGCACGTTTTAACCTGCGGATCAACTCTTCAGTTTTACCGCTGAACATGGAGCCGCAGATCACTTCAATCCAGCCTCTTCGATCGCCTCTTATACTAGGTTCTATAAACATTATCAATATTTTATGCCAAACTGTTTGTAACTTTCACAGCAAATTTTCGATACCGCCAAAAGTAAGGACTATTCATGGAACGTATCGCATCTCTCATTGAACAATTACAACAGGCCCTGCAAAGAAATGCCGATGCGGCTCACCTTCTTGTGCTTACAAATATGCTTCAGGCTGAGCTGGAAAAGAAGAGTCAGCATAAAACAGAAACCTTCAGTTCAAAAAATGTGGCGGTGGTAATGCCAATATCAAAAAGCAGCCCTTCTCCATTACAGCCTCCGGCACAAGTTTATCAGGCTCCTGAACCAAAAGTGGAAGAAATACATGAAAAAATTGTTGAAGTATTGCAGGTAGATGAACATGAAGTGGAAGCTGAGCTGGAAGAAATAAGGCAGAAAGCTGAGTTTGCCAAACGGATGCAGGCAAAACAGGCTCAGCATAAACCACCCTTGTTGTTTGAAGATGAGCATGGAATCCCTACTCTTATCCATCAGCCCAATTATACTGACTCTCCAAAACAAAACGGGTCAAAAGAAGTAAATGAGACAATAACTGACGAAGGAAGATCTATTAATGACCGGCTGAAAGAAGAAAAAAAAGAAGTCGGGCACAAACTTTCTGAGTCATCTTCCATAAAAGATTTAAAAAAAGCAATCGGTATTAATGATCGCTTTGTATTCATCAATGAATTGTTCCGTGGCGATGAAGTAATGTATGAACGGAGTATTAAAACCATCAATAACTTTTCTATTTACGCTGAAGCTCAGTACTGGATGGAAAGGGAATTGAAAACCAAACTGGGATGGGATGGAAGCCGACCTGCGGTACAGGAATTTTATGCGTTGGTAAAAAGACGTTTTTCCTGAAGCCAGTTGAAGATAGCATCAGTTGCTCCGCCATTTTCTCTAACATAATCTGCTGCAATAGTTCCAGCTTCTTGAATGTTCATTGTAAGCAATACCTGCTTTAATTCGGCAGCATTCTCAATTACAAAACTTCCTTTGAGCTTTTTCAGATCAACACTTTCTTTAAACTTCTGAAAATTTGGTCCTGTAATAACAGGCTTGGCATAAACAGCAGCTTCTAAAATATTGTGATGCCCGCTTTTGTTGAAACCTCCGCCAACATAACACACAGATGCATACTTATATAAACGGGAGAGATAACCGATATTATCAATGATCAGTACCCGGTAAGAAGTTGCTGGCGATTGTTGTGTACTCAACTCTGAAAACAGAATAGAATCAGGAAACAGGCTTTTTATTCTTTTTATATTTTCATCTTTAATTTCATGCGGAGCAATAATGAGTTTTTGATAATCGCCATGGCCATTAATGAATTCAGAAAGGATGGCTTCGTCCTGTGGCCAGGTACTGCCTGCAACAATCACAAGCTGATCTGTACAAAAATCATCGACATGTTGAACAGGTTTCCATTGCTCAACAGCTTCCAGCACACGGTCAAATCTTGTATCACCTGCAATGCTGGTTTTATCGCCTAAACCAATTCCATCCAGCAATCCTTCTGATCCTTTATTTTGTACAAACAGATGAGAGAAATTATTCAGCATATTCCGGTGAAAGCTTCCCCACCATTGAAAAAACGGTTGAGATGAACGAAAGATGCCTGATACAAGAATAGTTTCAATCTTTCTTTTCTTCAGTTCCTGTAAGTAGTAATGCCAGAATTCATACTTTACAAAAATGGCTAACTGAGGTTTTATCAAATCAAGAAAAGCGGCAGCGTTTTCTTTTGAATCAAGCGGCAGGTACATAACATAATCTGCTTTCTCATAATTTTTCCTGATTTCATAGCCGGAAGGGGAGAAGAAAGTAAGAATGATCCTTGCATGAGGGAATTGCAATTTAATTTTTTCCAGTATTGGCCTGCCCTGTTCAAATTCTCCCAATGACGCACAATGCATCCAAACTGTTTGATTATTGGTTGATACTATCCATTCAGGTGTGAGTTTTCTTTGCCAGTCTTTTCTTCCGTCAATCCATTTTTTTGCTTTTTCATTCCAGAGAGAAGCGACTGATATTCCGGCTTTGTAAAGACGTAGAAATATGTTGTAACCAAAAAGCATGTATGGCAAATCTAAGTGGAATCTATTATTATAAAAACTATCATAGCAAAAACTTATGGTAATTTCAATGTATGAACAATTTTTTTAGCCTACTTTTACTCGCTTTTTAAACAACTTTACATGCGACCTATCCACATGGTAGACCTAAAGCAGCAATATCTTGCTATTAAGCCGGAAGTTGATGCTGCAATTTTAGGCGTTCTTGACAGTACTGCATTTATCAATGGTAAACCCGTACAGACTTTAGCATCAGATCTCAGCTCGTATATTGGTGTAAAACATACAATTCCCTGTGCCAACGGAACAGATGCTTTACAAATTGCCATGATGGCTCTTGATCTGCAACCTGGAGATGAAGTGATTACTCCATCTTTTACATATATCGCCACAACAGAAGTTGTGGCTTTGTTACGTTTAAAGCCAGTGTTTGTTGAAGTAGATCCAAAGACATTCTGTATTGATCCTGATGCAATACGCAAAGCAATTACTTCCAAAACAAAAGCCATTGTTCCTGTTCATTTGTATGGTCATGTTGCCAACATGAAAGAAATTATGGACATTGCTGCAGAACATAACCTGTATGTGATTGAAGATACTGCGCAGGCAATAGGAGCTGATTATATTTATCCTGATGGAACTAAAAAGAAAGCAGGTTCAATAGGCACAATTGGCTGTACTTCTTTCTTCCCTTCAAAGAACCTGGGATGTTATGGAGATGGCGGTGCCATTTTCACCAACGATGATGCACTGGCAGATAAGTTGAAGATGATTGCAAATCACGGTCAGAAAGTCCGTTACTATCATGAGATGGTTGGTTGTAACTCCAGGCTGGATACCATGCAGGCAGCTGTT
>JBEBHT010000406.1:0-3811 GCA_040081135.1 Lacibacter sp.
ATGGATGTTTTAGTTAACATACCAATACCAAGTAAAACAAAACCACAATGGCTCACGGAAGAATATGCGTTGATGTATTTCAAATCTGTCTGCATCATGGTAGCAAAAGCTCCATATAAAATTGCAATGCAGGATAGAATAATAATGATTGTTGAATAATGTTCTGCTGCGTCAGGCATTAAATAAGTAGCTACACGTAAACATCCGTAACCTCCCAGCTTCATAGATATTCCTGCGAGGAACATAGATGCAGCTGTTGGTGCAGATGAGTGACCATCGGGTACCCAAGTATGAAACGGAAATAATGCAGTAAAGATGCCGAAGCCGATAAAAGCAAACGGGAAGAATAAGTTTTGCAGATTGGTTGGAATGTTTTGCTGAGAAATCTGCAGTAAGTCGAATGAATGTACTCCGTTGATACTGGTATTGAAATATAATCCTGATAATCCTACAAATACTAAAGCAGAGCCTGCCATCAGCATCAATGCCAGCTTCAATGCACTGTATTCTTTTTTGCCACTTCCCCAGATTCCGATTAATAAGAATTTAGGAATTACTGCCACTTCCAAGAAGAAGAACATGGTAAAGAGATCAAGCGAAATAAAGAACCCGTATGCACCAAGACTTAAAAATAATAACAGGAAGAAAAATTCTTTATGCATGTGTTCCTGTTTCCATGAAACCAGTACAGCTGCCAGTACAACAAATGATGTTAACAGGATCATGGCAACTGAAATGCCATCTACACCAACATGATAGTTGATGTTAAGTGCTTTGTACCAGGTATAATTCTGATCAAAGATGAAGTCGCCACTGCTGGTAATCCGTTCCTGCAAGAATTTAAACAGTAGAAAAACACTCAGACCTAATTGTGCAACTGCAGCGAGCAGTGCAACAGTGCGTACCTGTTTCAAACCTTTTACTGCTAAAAGGAGAAGCGAAAACGCAAGGGGCAATATGAGAAGTAAGGATAGATTCATTTTATAATTTCCATAAATAAATAAACATAATAACTAATGCTGCTATTCCGCCAAAGAAGTATAATGCGTAATTCTGAACTTTACCTGATTGTACACCTTTGATGAGGCTGGATATTTTTCCGGTTGTTGATGCAATGCCATTCATCAGTCCATCAACAATATTACGGTCAATCCATGCTGCAGGGCGACCAATTAAATTGAAGACCACTTTTTTGGTGATGAAGAGGTACAGCTCATCCATATAAAATTTATGATAAGCTGCTTTATATAAACCACCCAGTGCAGTTGATACCTGCTGTGGTTTGTTGCTTTCTTTTTTATACATCCACATGGCCAGTGCTATTCCTGACAAGCCAATTAAAACAGGGGCGATGGAGAACATTATATGAAAAGGAATTTCTAATGCTTTGCCATCTGTTGAAACAAAATGACCAAAAGGTATAAAGCCAACAGCTATTGTACATATTGCTAAAATGATCAGTGGAAGTTTCATGGAGAATGTTCCCTCACCATGATCATTATGCACTTCACTTTGTTTGTTCCAGAAGATGGAGAAATACAAACGGAACATATAAAAAGCAGTAAGACCTGATGTAAGCAATGCAATTACATACACGATCATGCTTGAATTATACGCTGCCAATAAAATTTCTTCCTTACTGAAAAACCCGGAGAAAGGAGGAACACCTGCAATAGCGAGGCAGGCAACTAAAAATGTAAGATGCGTAATGGGCATGAACTTTCTCAATCCGCCCATATCTTTCATATCGTTGCTGTGCACTAAATGAATAACTGCACCTGCGCCGAGGAATAATAATGATTTAAAAAATGCATGTGTAAACAAATGGAACATAGAAGCTGTATATCCCAATCCGTGTTCACCTCCATTGCCACTAACACCTAATGCAAACATCATGTAACCGATCTGGCTCATGGTTGAATAGGCAAGTACACGTTTGATATCTGTTTGTGTACAGGCAATAACAGCTGCAAACAAAGCTGATACAACACCAACAATTCTTACAATCGACAATGCTGTTTCATTAATGGCAAACAAAGGAAATAATCTTGCAACCAAATACACACCTGCCACAACCATTGTTGCTGCGTGGATCAATGCAGAAACAGGAGTAGGGCCTTCCATTGCATCGGGTAACCAGATATGAAACGGAAACATTGCACTTTTACCTGCACCACCCATGAACACCATTGTTAAACCCCAGGTAATGGCTGATACACCAATAAAAGAAGCAGAAGTAATGGCAACAAACTGAGTTGACTGCTGCGTGGTTAAATTATGAATGATGGTGTTGAAGTCTAAACTTTCACCATAAAAAGCAAGGATAAGAATACCGATGAGGAATCCAAGATCAGCAAAACGTGTTACGATAAATGCTTTTTTTGACGCAGCTACTGCAGATGGTTTCTGGTAATAATAACCGATGAGTAAGTAAGAAGACGCACCTACCAGTTCCCAGAACATATAAATCTGGAAGAGATTGGATGATACGACCAGTCCAAGCATTGAGAAAGTGAACAGCCCAAGGAAAGCATAATAAGTAGCAAACCTTTCTTCACCTTTCATATAACCAAGGCTAAAGATGTGCACCATTAGTGAAACAACTGTTACCACCACCAGCATCATAACTGAAATAGGATCGAGAATAATGCCCATGTCAATCGAAACTGTATCAGAAAAAGAAAGCCAGGTAAACTTTAGCGCAGTAATTGTTTGATAAGTATCGCCCACTTTTCCATCAACTAAAAAGTATTGGTAAGCTGTATAAAGCGAAAGAACAGTTGAGATCAGCAACAAGCCTGTGCCAATGATACCGGCGGAGCTGTTAAAATATTTTCTTCCAAACAAGCCAAGCAGTACAAAACCTGCCAATGGAAGTAAAGGAATTAATGATATGTAAGTATAGTTGTTCATATAAAGGCCTCACCCTCGTTCCCTCTCCAATAGAGAGGGAGGCCGGGCTTTTCTTTGTTATTTAAATTCTGTATCTAAGCATTTCGTCTTTCAATTTCTTATTCAACATCAATCAGCATCTTTCTGATTCATCAACCTCTTTGTCAAGTTGGCCTGTGCCTCGATGGCTTCACCCTTTGGGGGAAGTCGGAAGGGGGCCGCTAATATTTCATTTCCGATGCATCTTCCACATCAATTGAGTTATGACTGCGATAGAGATTGATGATAATGGCAATCGCTACGGCTGCCTCAGCAGCAGCAATCGTAATAATAAATATGGTGAAGAAGATGCCGTCTAATTTTTCGGGATGTAAATATTTGTTGAATGCCACAAAGTTGATGTTCACACTGTTGAGCATTAATTCAATTGACATCAGCATGGTAACGAGGTTACGGCGTGTAAACAAACCGTACATGCCAATGAAGAACAGCGCTGTGCTCACAAACAGGACATGTGTTAAAGGTACTTCGCTCATTTTTCTTCCGGTTTAATTTTCATAGCAATTACAATACATCCAACCATTGCTGCTAATAATAATATACTCACTACTTCAAATGGTAAAGAATAACCGCCCTGTTCTGTGTTGAGCATGGCATTACCAATTCTTGCAACATCGGTGTCAAATAATTTATCAGACTGTGTAAATCCGTATAGCTGAATCAGGAAATAGGTAAATGCAAATCCGAACAGTACTGCCAGTATGCCGAAGATGGTTCTTCCCTTTGGTGCTTTCTCCATTTCTTTACCTGATTGCTGGGTAAGGAAAATGGAAAAGATGATGAGAACAACAATGCCGCCAACATAAACAACAATCTGTACGGCTGCAATAAACTGAACGTCCATCCAGAAGTATAGCCC
>JBEBHT010000056.1:0-15971 GCA_040081135.1 Lacibacter sp.
AAGTAATCATGTGCGGTTGAGTAAGGAGGAGAAAGATCAGTGGGGAATTCCTTTACTGGTTACTTCAGTTGGTTATGATGAGAATGATGATAAGATGGTTAAAGATTTTTTAGAACAGGGCAGGACCATGCTGGAAGCGGCAGGCGTAAAAAATATTAATACCAATGATAATAAACAGCCACCCGGTTTAGATATACATGAAATGGGGGGTGTGCGTATGGGCAGCAATCCCAAAACATCTTTGTTGAATGAGTTTAATCAACTGCATCATTGTAAAAATGTATTTGTAACTGATGGTGCCTGCATGACAAGTACAGGAAGTCAAAGTCCGTCAATTTTATATATGGCCTTTACAGCAAGAGCAGTGGCTCATGCTGTGGAGGAACTTAAAAAAGGCAATTTATGAACAGAAAAAAACTGATCGTTGTATTTGCAATAATGATAACTGCATTTTTTTCCAATGCACAACAGAAAACATACTGTAACCCCATCAATATAGACTACGGGTACACACCTATTCCCAACTTTAGTCAATGGGGAAACCACAGAGCTACTGCAGATCCGGTGATTGTAAATTATAAAGGCGATTATTATTTATTCAGCACCAACCAGTGGGGTTATTGGTACAGCAGTGATATGCTCAATTGGAAATTCAATCCCAAAAAATTCCTTCGTCCATGGAATGAGGGGTATGATGAACTCTGTGCACCTGCTGTTGGAATTATCGGCGATACAATGATTGTATTCGGCTCTACCTATACAAGTAAGTTCACCATCTGGATGAGCACCAACCCAAAAGCCAACGAATGGAAACCATTAGTTGACTCATTTGACATTGGCGGATGGGATCCTTCTTTTTTTATCGACGATGATGGCAGGTTGTATCTGTACAACGGCAGCAGTAATAAATTCCCGATGTATGGAATTGAGCTCAACAGGAAAACATTACAACCCATCGGCACAAGAAAAGAAATGTATTTACTCGAACCATGGCGTTTTGGCTGGCAGCGTTTTGGTGAACATATGGATAATACATTTTTGGATCCTTTTATTGAAGGATCGCATATGACAAAACATAATGGAAAATATTATTTACAATATGGTGCACCCGGAACAGAATTCAGCGGCTATGCAGATGGATTGCTGGTGGGTAATGAACCACTTGGTTTTTTTGAAGCACAAAGTGATCCGTTAAGTATTAAACTAGGGGGCTTTGTTCGTGGTGCCGGGCATGGTGCTACATTCCAGGACAAGTATCAAAACTATTGGCATGTTTCTACAACAGTACTTTCTGTAAAGAATACGTTTGAAAGAAGATTGGGAATATGGCCAACCGGTTTTGATAAAGATGGAAACATGTATTGCAACACAACCTTTGGCGATTATCCGCATTTTATTCCTGCAGCTGGTTTTTCAGGTTCAACATATGGAGCCAATGGTAAATCAGGATACTTCACTGGATGGATGTTATTAAATTATAACAAAGCTGTACAGGTTTCTTCCACCTTAGGTGGCTACCTTCCGAACAATGCTGTTGATGAGTTGATAAAAACGTATTGGAGTGCAGCAACAGGCAACAAAGGAGAGTATATTCAAACTGATTTAGGAAACGTTTCAACTGTAAATGCTGTACAGATTAACTATGCTGATCAGGATGTGGAAAGTAATCGCCTCGGTAAATGGAATGATCAGTATCATCAGTACAAACTCTATTATTCTGTTGACGGAAAAAAATGGAATATACTGGTTGACAAAAGCAATAACAAAACAGATATACCACACGAGTATGTTGAACTGGAGAAACCTGTACAGGCAAGATTTATTAAGCTTGAAAATATTCACATGCCAACAGGCAAATTTGCTATCAGCGGTTTCCGGGTTTTCGGGAATGGCGATGGTGCTAAACCCGATGCTGTGCAGGGGTTTATTGTATTAAGAACAGAGAAAGATAAACGAAGTGCTTTTATTAAATGGAAGCCGGTGGATAATGCATTTGCCTACAATATTTATTATGGCACTCACCCTGATAAATTATACACCAGTATCATGGTTCATTCAAACAATGAGTACTGGATGAAGGCAATGGATTCGCAAAGGGCTTATTATTACTCCATTGAATCCATTAATGAAAACGGTACAAGCGAAAGGACAAAAGTTATTAAAGTAGATTAATATGATGAAGAAAATAAGTAAAGTGATCTTTGTATTTCTGTTTCTGTCTGTTTCAGTTCAGGCACAGGAAAAACTTCCTTTCTGGAAAGAAGTACAGTCATTAAAAAAAATCGACAGTTCAAAATTTCCTGCTGCCAACCAGATATTGTTTGTCGGCAGTTCTTCTTTTACTATGTGGAGAGATGTGCAGGAATACTTTCCGTCAAAACCAATTCTCAACCGTGCATTCGGCGGGTCAACGCTGGTTGATCTTATCCGGTACAGGTATGATATAATTTATCCTTATCAGCCAAAACAGATTGTGATGTATTGCGGAGAAAATGATTTTGCTTCCAGCGATACAGTTACTGTTGAAATGGTTATGCAGCGGTTTGAAACGCTGTTTAAACTGATCCGGGCAAAATACAAAACAGTTCCGTTTGCTTATGTATCAATGAAGCCCAGTCCAAGCCGTGCTTATTTGATGCCGAAATACGAAGAAGCCAACAGGCAGATAAAAATGTATTTATCAAAACAAACAAGAACAGCCTTTATTGATGTATATCATGCCATGCTCAATGCGGATGGATCATCAATGACGGATATTTTCAAAGAAGATAATCTGCACATGAATGCAAAAGGGTATGCCATCTGGAAAAAAATCATCGCACCATATTTAATGAAATAAAAAAACAGACTCATGAAACTCTTACACAAGCTTACATTATTCTCCGTTGTATTTGCATTGGTATTTCTTGCCGCACAAAAACCGGATGATTCAAAAATGAAACTGTTCATTGATGCATTGATGCAGAAAATGACACTCGATGAAAAAATTGGACAATTGAATTTGCCCGGGTCTGGTGATATTGTTACAGGACAGGCAGGTAATTCAGATATCGGAAAAAAAATCAGGGAAGGAAAAGTTGGTGGTTTATTCAATATCAAATCTGTTGAAAAGATTCGTGCAGTACAAAAAGTAGCAGTAGAAGAAAGTCGCTTAAAAATTCCTCTGCTGTTTGGTATGGATGTAATTCATGGATACGAAACGGTATTTCCTATTCCGCTTGGATTAAGCTGCAGCTGGGATATGAATTTAATTGAACGCAGTGCAAGAATTGCAGCAGTTGAAGCAAGTGCTGATGGTATTAACTGGACCTTCAGCCCGATGGTTGACATTGCCCGTGATCCACGCTGGGGAAGAGTTGCAGAAGGAAGCGGAGAAGATGCCTATCTCGGTTCACAGATTGCCAAAGCAATGGTGCAGGGATACCAGGGAAAAGATCTTTCATTGAATAACACCATCATGGCCTGTGTAAAACATTATGCCTTGTATGGTGCAGCAGAAGCAGGTAGAGATTACAACACAACAGACATGAGCCGTTACAGAATGTACAATGAATATTTTCCGCCTTATAAAGCGGCAGTGGATGCAGGAGCCGGAAGTGTGATGGCATCATTTAACGATGTTGATGGAATTCCTGCAACAGCAAATAAATGGTTAATGACAACAGTACTTCGTAATCAATGGGGGTTTAAAGGATTTGTTGTAACCGATTATACGGGTATTAATGAAATGATTGAACATGGTATTGGTGATTTAAAAACTGTTTCAGGAAAAGCATTGACTGCAGGCATTGATATGGATATGGTTGGTGAAGGTTTCTTACTTACGTTGAAACAATCATTGAAAGAAGGGAAAGTTACCATGCAGATGATTAATACAGCCTGCAGAAGAATACTGGAAGCAAAATACAAACTGGGTTTGTTTGATGATCCTTACCGTTACTGTAATCCTGAAAGAGCAAAGACAGAAATCTTCACGGCAGAACACCGCAAAGCTGCAAGAGAAACAGCTGCACAGAGTTTTGTATTACTCAAGAATCAAAACTATGTATTGCCTTTAAAAAAATCTGGAACAATCGCACTGATCGGTCCAATGGCAGATAACAAGGAGAACATGCCGGGTACATGGAGTGTGGCTGCTAATTTTTCAAAAGCAACTTCTGTATTAACAGGATTGAAAGAAGTGATTGGTGATAAAGTGAAAATTTTAACTGCAAGAGGCTCTAATCTTGACAGTGATAGTTTGTTTGAAGTAAGAGCAGGCATGTTTGGTAAATCTTTGCACAGAGACAGCCGCCCTGCTGATGTGATTATGAAGGAAGCTGTTGATATCGCCAATCAAAGTGATGTAATTGTTGCTGTGTTGGGCGAGAGTTCAGAGATGAGCGGTGAATCATCCAGCAGAAGTAATATTGAAATTCCAAAGACACAGAAAGAATTATTGAAAGCATTATTGAAAACAGGAAAGCCTGTTGTACTTGTTTTATTTACCGGTCGCCCGTTAGCATTGAAATGGGAAAATGAGAATGTACCTGCTATTTTAAATGTTTGGTTTGGAGGAAGTGAAGCAGGTTATGCAATTGCTGATGTTTTATTTGGTGATGTAAATCCTTCAGGAAAACTCAGTACAACATTTCCGCAGAATGTTGGACAGGTGCCGATTTTCTACAATCATAAAAATACCGGCCGGCCATTGGCTGAAGGAAAGTGGTTTGAAAAATTCCGCAGTAATTATTTAGATGTAAGTAATGAACCCGTTTATCCATTTGGATTTGGATTGAGCTATACCAGTTTCAGTTACAGTGATGTGAAGTTGAGCAGTACTTCATTAAAAGGAAATCAAACATTAACAGCAACTGTTACTGTAACCAATACAGGTAAAGTGGATGGAAAGGAAGTTGTTCAGTTATATATCCGTGATTTGATTGGTTCTGTAACACGACCGGTGAAAGAACTGAAAGGGTTCCAGAAGATTGATTTGAAAGCTGGCGAAACAAAAACAGTCAGTTTCAGAATTTCTCCAAATGATCTGAAGTTTTATAATTACGACCTCAAATACGATTGGGAAGCCGGAGATTTCCAGGTGATGATTGGCGGCAATTCAAGAGATGTGAAAATGGGAACAGTCAATTGGGCGAAATAATAAAGCACTCAGTTTACGATGAAATGAAGGGCAGATGGTTATCTGCCCTTCATTTTTCCTGACCATAATTAGCTGAAAAACTAATGAATATCTTCTGCTGCGGCTGGACTCTCAGCCGAATTAAAGATAATTTTGTACTTCATTCAGATTTGTTTCAGCGATGTTATTACTTACTAAAATTTTTCATTTTGAAATGGCCCATGCCATTGATGGGTATGATGGAGTTTGCAAAAATATCCACGGTCATTCCTATGAATTGTATGTAACTGTCGGGTCAGATGATCAGGGAGATGAATTTATTCCTGCTCCCGGCTTTATACTTGATTTTAAAGAACTGAAAAGTATTGTGAACGCTTCAGTGATTGATGTCTTCGATCACAAACTGCTTTTATCGACAGGTTATCTTGCAAAACATCCTTATGTTCAATCACAGGAAAATTTAGTTCTCTGGGAAGCTGAACCAACAGCTGAGAACTTATTAATATATATGCAACGTATCATCAGGCAACAGTTACCTGCTGAAATGAAACTTACTCAGCTGAAGCTGTATGAAACAAACAATTCGTTTGCAACCTGGACGAATGGGTCACTGAAATCAGTGTATTGATTTTACGGGTCTTTAAGCGCAGCTTTATTTTACAGGGTGATAGATCCGTTCTGCATGCTGATACACTTCCTCTTTATTCAACGTCATGCGTTTGGTTTTTTGCTGAATATACATTTCCACCTGGTCATCAAAATGTTTATTGCCGGGTTTCGCAGAAGCGCCATACATGTTAACTGTTTCAATTGCGGGCAATCCTTCTTTCTGAAAACGGATAAACATGATTAACCCATCACCACCAATTGATTTCAACTTTCCATCTTTATACGGAGCTGTCCATTGAGGAGAGAGCAGATCAGGAAAACCCCAGAGCGGCCATTCTTTGTCACCACGCACCAGTTTTTGAATATCGCCCAAAGCAAGATCTGTTTTGCCGAAGTTGCTCATCATATAGTCATAAACATATTTGTAAGTCTCAACTGCTTCAGCTTTTGATATTTTTCCGGGAGTACGACCAGCGAGTAATTTTGATAAGTGCAGATAAGTCAGTAAAAAGATAGCAGCACCTTTACTGTCGGCAGTTCCTTTTTTATCCCATGCTGTGAATGTATTGATCAATGATGCATATTGAGGGAACTCAGTAACAGATAACAAAAACATACTGTCAATATCATGCGGGTAACGAAGCTTTGCAGGTAATTGTCTGTCAAATTTTATTTTTTTCAAGCTTTCAAAATCCAATTTCCCTTCAGGCATTTGTTCGGCCACACGAACGCTTCTGTTATTATCGTACATTTCCCAGCCGTCTGTTACAGGGTATTTAGATGGATTGAGATTATCATTCTTTCCTGTAGCTAAAAAGGGAGAATGATTGGTGTTAAACAGGTAGCCGCTTTTCGGGTTAATGTACTGCGGCAGCTCATTGAATTTCCTGAATGATGTCCACAATGTTTTCGATGTATTGCCAGGAACAGTTTTCTTCCAGTTATATTCCGGTGAAGGGTTTCTTACCGGGATTAATCCATTGTTTACATAAAAGATGGTGTCGTATTTATCAGCATAAGTTATATTGAACATCGAGAGCCGCTGTTCTTTAATGGCATTGTAAAACTCTGTGAAGTTTTTTGCTTTATCCATATAATACCATTGCTCCAGTGAACGGATATCCATATCAGCACCAAGTCGGATAGAAAAATATCCCTGTTTGTTTTTCATGGTTGCACCATACTTACTCCAGTAAACTGTTCTGCCAACACCAACAGGAACTCCTTTGATATGCAGTTTAATTTTTTTCTGTTCAAGATCAATCCACTCGCCATCAAATTTGTATTGATTGGAATTGGTAGGGTTCATTTCTAATTGAAATACATCCATACGGTCACAGTAATTTACAGTATGAGCCCAACCAAGGTTTTCATTTACGCCATGTAAGATGCAAGGGCCGCCTGCAAGTAATCCGCCAGTTACATTCAGCCCTTCCTCACTGTTAAGATGTGCTTCATAAAAAGCCTGCGATCCTGTATTGGGTTGATGTGCGTTCACCAGCAGAAATGCTTCGCCTGTATTTGTTTTGGATGGATGTACTGCAATGGCATTGCTTCCTTTTTTATTCAGCTCTTCAACAACATCTTCACTGTTGTTGAAAATAGCCATCAGTGCTTTATCAGCACCATTAAAGACAGTCAATGCAAGAACAGTAGAAGAAATATATTCCTGCATTGTAATGGGGAATATTTTTTTATGCAGCAATTCATCTGGATGAGCTTTTGCGTAAGCGTTGATCCCCTGTACATACCCATCAATCAATTTCAGAAAAGCAGGAGTGAGAGTGTTCCATTTCTCCAGTGTGATTTCTTTACAGCGAAATAATGCAAATGCATAATCACCTGCAGTACCCTCTTTGCCAAGTAGAGTTCCCATCAATCCTTTTACAGGCAGTATCACTTCCTGTATACTTTTAAAATCGTCTTCGGCATTGGCCCATGCAAGTCCATAAGCTACTTCTGCATCAGTTTTGGCAAATATGTGGGGAACACCAAAACTGTCACGGACTATATCGATTTTTGAGGGATCGATCTTCTGTTGTGCAGAAAGAGAAAGGGTAAAGCATAACAGAAAACATGCAAGTGAATAGAATTTCATACGTGTTCTAACAGATAATGATTGATAAAGTTGTTTATTTCTTCCGTTTATATTTTTCATGAATGATCTTCTGTACCGGTATGTTTTCAATCTTACTTTCGAGCCAGCTGATTATATCAAGATAAACAAATGCTCTTGTTTCAAAACGGTTGCCTTCATATTTTCTGATGCGTTCCAGTAATTTTTCAAAGGCCGGTTTGAATTTATCGGGCGATAACTTAAATGATTGACGAAGGAACCTGAACATTTCTTCTTCCACTCCACTCAGGTTTTCCATTTTGCCCATGAAGCGGTAAACCGATTTGATGAGATATTCGAGTAAGTCAAAATTGCCCAGCTCATAATGTGCAATGAGGTGAAGCAGGCGTGCATAGCATTGCAGATCGGTACGCAGATCAACCTTCCAGTTAATGATCTTGTTCAGGTATTCAATGGCTTTTTCATTGTTGCCACTGCCGAAATACAAACAGGCAATCTTATAATAGAATGTAAGTACCCGGTGACGGTCAAGATAGAGCTCATATTCATCCAGCTTTTCTTCTATATGCGGAACAAGTCTTAACCCTTCTGTAAATGTGCCTTCAACAAAATGTTTATTGATCTTGGAAATATACAGATACACAAAACAAAGAATGCGGTAGTTATCATTTTGCTGCACCACTTTTCGCTGCGTAAATTTTTCAAACAACTCAATGGTTTCATTCAGCTTTTTTTCATTCTGTACATCAAAGTGGGCACTCATTAAATTGTGAAGCCCTTTTATGTAGTGTGCAGTTTCTGCTTCAATCATGGCGGGCTGCTTCTCAAACAAGTCAACCCATTTTTGTGTATAACGATAGTACAATAAAAAATCCTGGTTAATAAAGGCCACCCATGAGTAAGATTGATATACATACAACTGCTCATAAAAGCCTTTCAGCGTATCTGCATGTTTTGGTAAATGTGTTTCGAAATACTGTTTTACCTCATTGCCTTCTTTTTCATTTCTTGCCACACCATGTTTAATATACCAGCTGTATAACTGCAATGATAAATTCGACAGATGTGAAATATCAGATAGCTTTTTATCAACTGTGTTCGATTCATCGGTCAGCTGATCGGCCCTGTCCTGCATACTTCTTGTGATGTACAGTGCTTCAATCTTTTTTTCAAAAAACAGAATCTGCTGCAGGTAGGTGATCTGTTCAAACTGCTTTGCCAGATCTTTCATTTTTTCCAGAACCTTCAGTGTTTGCAGGTACAGACCCTTATTATAGAGTATCCGGGCAAAGTCCATCTGCTCGTGCAGCTGAATGGTAATATTATCTTCCTGCTTAATTAAACGAAGGCTCGATAGAATGGATTTGTATAAATGGGCCTTTAAATTCGACAGCTGCTGCTTGGTAATGCGCTGGTTTTTCCTGAGCAAAATGGCTTCATCATAGGCCTCCATCCGGTCCATGGCATCGAAAAGCTGGATCACTTTTAAGTTGGCATCGGCAGAGTTCCGCTTCACATATAGCTTGAAATTGCGCTTTTCGCTCTTTTCAAGCGATTTTACCAACTGAAAGACCGTATCTGTAGAGCGGTTGGGCATCGTAATTAGTTCTAATCTAAATCCTTTAAAAACAGAGAGTTGGGTGCAATGTACGACCCTTATCTGTTGTAAAATACATGAAATAATAGTTTGTAACTCCCCTCAAAGTAAAATAATTTTATGGGGCAGGTTGGTTACTTCGACCCCTTAGACGAAAAATCGAAGTAGGCAGCCTGTTTTTTTACACCATTAAAGAACGTTATGGCCGAAAAACAAGTGTACATTTTTGATACCACTCTCAGAGACGGAGAACAGGTACCAGGTTGTAAACTGAACAGCACTGAGAAAATAGAATTGGCATTAAAGCTGGAAGATTTAGGAGTTGATATTATAGAAGCAGGATTCCCCATTTCAAGTCCGGGCGACTTTGAAAGCGTTTCTGAAATTTCCAAAGTAATTAAACATGCGTCGGTTTGCGGATTAAGCAGGGCCGTTTTAAAAGACATTGAAACAGCTGCTGCTGCATTGAAACATGCAAAGCATCCACGCATACATACAGGAATAGGAACAAGTGATTTTCATATCAAAACAAAATTCAACTCTACACGGGAAGAAATTCTTGTAAGAGCAGTGCAATGTGTAAAGTGGGCAAAGAATTTTGTAGATGATGTTGAGTTTTATGCAGAAGATGCCGGACGTACAGAGAATGAATACCTTGCACGTGTGATTGAAGCAGTGATTGCTGCCGGTGCAACCGTGGTAAATATTCCTGATACAACTGGTTATTGTTTGCCTTACCAGTACGGAGAAAAAATAGCTTTTTTAATCAATAATGTACCCAATATCGATAAGGCCGTTATAAGTTGTCATTGCCATAATGACCTCGGATTAGCCACTGCTAATTCGATAGCTGGGGTAATTGCCGGTGCACGACAAATAGAATGTACCATAAACGGATTAGGCGAGCGGGCCGGCAATACTTCCCTGGAAGAAGTGGTAATGGTGCTGAAGCAGCACAGCGATCTTGGTTTCTATACCAATGTTAAAACCAAAGAGCTTAACCCAATGAGCCGTTTGGTAAGTGATATCATGCGCATGCCGGTGCAACCCAACAAAGCAATTGTTGGCAGCAATGCATTTGCACACAGCAGCGGTATTCACCAGGATGGTTTTTTGAAAAATGCACAGAACTATGAAATCATTAACCCGGTTGAAGTGGGAGCCGATGCAAGTAAAATTGTTTTAACTGCACGAAGTGGAAGAAGCGCTCTTGCATTCCGTTTTCATAAACTTGGGTTTGATTTTAACCGTGATGATGTAGATGCATTGTATGAAAAATTCTTAGAAGTTGCTGATACGAAAAAGGAAGTAAATGATGAGGATCTGCAGGCTCTTGCAAAGCAATACCAGTCTGCAACAGTAGTTTGAAAAACACAATCTTAAACCTATACCTATGCAAAAGAAAATAGCAGTATTAAATGGTGATGGAATTGGCCCTGAAGTAACGGCGCAATCCATCAAAGTATTAAACGCCATTGCTCTTGAATTTGGACATCATTTTGAATACAAAGAAGCATTGATTGGTGCTGATGCAATTGATAAAACAGGCTCGGCTTTACCAACGGAGACAATTGATATCTGCTTGGACAGTGATGCAGTATTGTTTGGTGCTGTTGGTCATCCGAAATATGATAATGATCCAACTGCAAAAGTTCGTCCGGAGCAGGGAATACTCGGCATACGGAAAGCATTGCAGCTGTTTGCGAACATTCGCCCTATTACTGCATATCCATCGTTGCAGCATTTATCACCATTCAAACCAAAACAACTTGAAGGAGTTGATTGTGTTATTTTCCGTGAGCTGACCGGTGGTATTTATTTTGGAAAGAAGCATACAAGTGAAGATGGAAATTATGCAAGTGATGAATGCGGTTACAGTCGTGAAGAAATTGAACGTATTGCCCATCTTGCTTTTCAGTATGCACAAAAAAGAAGAAAGAAATTAACGCTGATTGATAAAGCCAATGTGCTGGAAACATCCAGGCTCTGGCGCAAAGTGGTACAGGAAATAGCAACGCAGTACAGCAATGTAACTGTTGATTATATGTTTGTTGACAATGCTGCCATGCAGCTGATCTTAAACCCAAAACAGTTTGATGTGATTTTAACAGAAAACCTGTTTGGTGATATCATCAGTGATGAAGCAAGCGTACTCAGCGGATCATTAGGGATGCTGCCATCTGCTTCTGTTGGAAATGGTACAGCTTTGTTTGAGCCGATTCATGGTTCTTATCCGCAGGCAGCAGGAAAAGATATTGCAAACCCAACAGGGTCGATTTTATCGGCAGCTTTACTGCTTGATCATTTTGGATTAACAAAGGAAGCAAAAGTAATTCGTGAAGCCGTTGACTGGACTTTGCAGAACAATTTTGTAACAAAAGATATTGATCCGGTGAATTTTTATTTTACCAGCACCATTGGTGACCTGATCAGTGATTATGTAAGTGGAAAAATTCCGGGGGCGATTCATAAGGAAAATATTGAGCTGCGTAAATCAACCATTATCTGATAAGAGGATGATTTATGTGGTGAAAAACCAATTAGTTCTTTGTATATAAAAATTAAGGCGGTATATTCGTAATACAATAAACGTCAATGTTGAAAAGCAGTTTATATAATGTCATTTCATCTGTCACAATTCTAATTGTGGCTGTCATTATTTTACCTGTAACCAACGGAGGCGCAAGTTGTATGTAACGAAACAAAAAACTAAAAAATAACATCAACCCGCCTCATGAGAGGCGGGTTTTTTTATCCCCTCCAAGGAGGGGTTGGGGTGGGTTAAAACTTTATGTATGGCATCATATTATAATAACGAAACGGTTTTGTATTTGAACGGAGAGTTTGTAAAAGCCTCTGAAGCAAAGATGGATTTCTATAGCCAGAGTTTACACTATGGTTACAGTGTGTTTGAAGGAATCCGTTCGTATAAAACGGTGAATGGCGAAACAAAGATTTTCAAAGAAGTAGAGCATTATGATCGTTTGAAAAATTCTGCTGATGCTTTAAATCTGCCTTATCACTGGACAACAGAGGAATTGATTGAAGCCACTTATGAAGTGCTGAAAAGAAATAATCTGCAGGATGCATATATCCGCCCGGTTGTTTACGCACCGGCCAATATGAGTTTTGTAAAAAATGAGCAGTCATTCATTGTTATAGAGGTTTGGCCAATGCAACCTTTTCTCGGCGACAGATTATTACGCATCATGACGAGTTCATTTGAACGTCCAAATCCAAAAGGCTTTAAGATTCATGCAAAAGCAGCGGGTCATTATGTAAATTCTTTGCTGGCAAGTCATGAAGCAAAAGCAAATGGATTTGATGAAGCATTGCTTACAGATATGAATGGAAATGTAGCAGAAGGACCAGGGGCAAATTTGTTTTATGAAAAAGATGGCAAACTGTTTACTCCTGCGTTGGGAAATATTTTACCCGGAATCACAAGAGCAACTGTTTTTGAAATCTGTAATGATTTGAATATTGATGTGGAAGAAAAGTTTTTTACAGTTGAAGAATTGAAACAGGCAGATGCAGCATTTTATTGCGGCACTGCTGCTGAAGTGATCGGTTTTGAAAGCCTCGATGATGTGAAGTTTCCGAAACCATGGAATGAAACGGTGAGTAAGAAAATTCAGGAAGCCTATGCATGTAAAGTAATTGAAAAGGAATATAATAAAGTACCGGAATTGATATGAGCGAATTAAACAAATACTCGAAGATTTTAACGCAGGATGAAACACAACCGGCTGCACAGGCCATGTTGTACGGCATTGGATTAACAGATGAAGATTTAAAGAAAGCACAGGTTGGTATTGCAAGCATGGGTTACGATGGTAACACCTGCAATATGCACTTGAATGACCTTGCTAAAGTGGTGAAAGAAGGTGTGTGGGCAAATGATTTAGTCGGATTGATTTTTAATACAATTGGCATCAGTGATGGTATCAGCAACGGTACTGACGGTATGCGTTATTCGCTGGTGAGCCGTGATTTAATTGCAGACAGTATTGAAAGCGTCTGCGGCGGATTTTATTATGATGGATTGATTGCATTACCGGGCTGTGATAAAAATATGCCGGGCGCTATCATGGCGATGGGTCGTTTAAACCGGCCTTCTATTATGGTATATGGCGGAACCATTGCTCCGGGTCATCATAAAGGAGAAGAACTGAATATCATTTCTGCTTTTGAAGCATTGGGAAAAAAATTAGCAGGTACAATTACACCTGAAGATTTTAAAGAAGTAGTGAAACACAGTTGCCCCGGCGCAGGTGCATGCGGTGGCATGTATACCGCAAATACAATGGCTGCTGCAATTGAAGCATTGGGAATGAGTTTGCCTTATTCTTCTTCTAACCCAGCCATCAGCGATGATAAACAAACAGAATGCCTGGATGCAGGTAAAGCAATAAAATTATTGCTTGAAAAAGACATTAAGCCGAGAGACATCATGACAAAAAAAGCATTTGAAAATGCAATTGTTACAGTGATGATTTTTGGCGGCAGCACGAATGCTGTATTACATTTAATTGCAATGGCAAAGAGTGTTGATGTGCCATTGACACAGGAAGATTTTCAACGTATCAGCGATAAAACTCCCGTGCTGGCCGACTTTAAGCCGAGTGGTAAATATTTAATGCAGGAGTTACATGCACATGGTGGCGTACCTGCAGTAATGAAATATTTACTGGATAAAGGATTGCTGCATGGCGATTGTTTAACAGTAACCGGGAAAACAGTAGCAGAAAATTTAAAAGATACTGCACCCATAAACTTTGACACACAAAAAATAATTTATCCGTTAGAAACGCCATTGAAAGCAACGGGTCATTTGCAAATTTTATATGGCAACCTGGCTGTGAAAGGAAGTGTTGCAAAAATCAGTGGTAAAGAAGGCGAACGTTTTGAAGGTCCGGCAAGAGTATTTGATGGTGAAAAACATTTGGTGGAAGGTATTGCAAATGGCAGAGTGAAAAAAGGTGATGTGGTGGTCATAAGATATGAAGGGCCAAAAGGTGCACCGGGCATGCCTGAAATGCTGAAACCAACTTCAGCAATAACAGGTGCAGGTTTAGGTAAAGATGTGGCATTGATTACCGACGGAAGATTCAGCGGTGGATCACACGGTTTTGTCGTCGGTCACATCACTCCGGAAGCATTTGAAGGTGGGTTGATTGCACTGGTACAGGATGATGACATTATTGAACTGGATGCAACTTCCAATAAAATAAACCTCAAAGTTGCTGACGAAGTGATTGCCGAAAGAAGAAAAAACTGGAAACAACCAGCTCTGAAAGCAACAAAAGGTGTACTATTTAAATATGCACGGGTTGTAAAAGATGCAAGTGAAGGTTGTGTAACAGACGAAGCATAGGCCTCCCCAAACCACCCCTCCGAAGGAGGGGCCAATCAAAGCACAAGGCCAGCTTATTTAAAATGTTGAACAAAGAAAAAAAGTTGAAGTGGTAGGATAAAAGATTATTAAAAACAAGCAGCACCGCTCCCTCTCTTTTGGAGAGGGAGAAGGAGGGTGAGGCCAATATTAAAATCATTGTTATGGAAACGCTTGAAGTAAAAGAACAGAAATTGACTGAAAAGAAAATACAATCAGTAACCGGTGGCCAGGCAGTCATGGATGCACTCGTAAACGAGGGTGTTACAACTGTGTTTGGTTATCCCGGCGGCGCCATCATGCCGATCTATGATGCATTGTACGATTATCATGACCGTTTGCAGCATATCCTTGTCCGTCATGAACAGGGAGCTATTCATGCAGCCCAAGGTTTTGCAAGAGCAGGCAACAGAACAGGTGTTGTATTTGCAACAAGTGGCCCCGGTGCAACAAATCTTGTAACAGGTTTAGCTGATGCAATGATCGATTCAACTCCGGTTGTTTGTATCACAGGACAGGTGTTTGCACATTTGCTGGGTACAGATGCATTCCAGGAAACAGATGTGATCAACATTACAACTCCGGTAACAAAATGGAATCACCAGGTAACAGATGCTTCTGAAATTCCTGCTGCCTTAGCAAAGGCATTTTATATTGCCGGCAGCGGAAGACCAGGACCAGTGTTAATTGATATTACAAAGAATGCTCAGTTACAGTTATTCGATTATGAGGGCTATACAAAGTGCAATCATATCAGAAGCTATCGCCCTAAACCAATTGTACGTAAGAAATATGTTGAAGAAGCAGCAAAGCTCATCAATGAAGCTCAGCGTCCTTTTGTGATTTTTGGCCAGGGAGTAATTCTTGGTAAAGCAGAAAAAGAATTCAAACAGTTTATTGAAAAAGCAGGAATTCCATCGGCATGGACAATTATGGGGATGAGTGCAATCCCAACTGATCATCCATTGGCAGTTGGTATGCTGGGTATGCATGGTAACTATGGCCCCAACTTACTAACGAATGAATGTGATGTGCTGATTGCAGTTGGTATGCGTTTCGACGATCGTGTTACAGGAAGATTAGATAAATATGCCAAACAGGCAAAAGTGATTCATCTCGATATTGATCCATCAGAAATTGATAAGAATGTAAAAACAACCGTTCCTGTTTGGGG
>JBEBHT010000407.1:0-3788 GCA_040081135.1 Lacibacter sp.
TTCATAACCGGAAAAAATAACAGGTACAGTGATATTTTGCAAAACAAATTGTGTAACACCCGGCATCTCTCCATTAAAATTCCATTCAGATTTCCCTTCCGGAAACTGACCACCCATAATCACAAACTCTTTTACTTTTTTTTCAATCAGTTCTTTTCCTGTGAGCGATGAAATTGAATCTGCTCCGGATTGTATAAGATTCTGAATATTCATCAGGGGGCCAACAGTTACAATCACAATGCTTTTGTCAGTCGCTTTAGAAAGCAGTTGACGGTACAGCAGGGTAGCATCTGCTGCATCTTCATTTTTTAACTGATAAGAAAAGTGATCAGCAATTGGTTTGCTGTAACTCCAGTTTGAGAAATAGGTAGTTCCTTTTCTTACTCCAATTGGAATGGAAGGATGTTTGTAATACCGGTTAACCGCATCAATGGCAGGTACGGCATACTGCTCGGTTGACCAGCACATCACCGCTAATAAATTGCATTCACGTTTATCTATAAAATGATGCAGCATCACCAATGCGCCTAAATCATCTGCATCACCACCAAAATCGGTATCAAAAATAATCTTCACCTGTGCACCTGCAGTTGATGCAGCTAAAAGAAAGACAGTAATTAAGGAGATAAACAAATACTTTTTCATGGCAGCTGGGTTTTATGTAAACTATATCAGCGCAGCAAAGCTGATTGATGGATAATCTCACTTTTCTGAAACGATTACTTTACGGATAGTTATTCGTACTTCGTATTCTTTTCAAATTCTTCCACAACTGCTTTTGCTCTTTCTGCATCCTCGCCTGCAACAAGCACTTTTACCGCACCTGCTCCACCGGGTGATGCAACCCATGCATTTAATGTGCCCATAATTTCATCTTTGAGATAAGCATTGATCTCTGCATTTTCAAGCAAACTTTTGAGTAAACCTGCCTGCATACTATCGCCTGCATAAACTTCAACGGGTTCAGTTGCATGATCTGTTTTCATGGCATAAAATTTAGGTGAAGAGGTTCATACAAGGTACGAAGAAAAGAAGGGCGATAGTGAAGAGGCGTTATAAATCTAATTTTAAAACTGATTCATGCTGTTACTACTGCACATTCCTCCACCAGTGCGTAAAAGACTGATTGTTTTCCTTCAGTATCACTTTTTCACCAATCATTGGAGTTAGTACAGCAAGTTTTTCTGCTGCATTGTGTTGAATAAGTTTTTCAAGCGGTTCAT
Source organism: Lacibacter sp. (assembly GCA_040081135.1). Lineage (GTDB taxonomy): Bacteria > Bacteroidota > Bacteroidia > Chitinophagales > Chitinophagaceae > Lacibacter. Next base: position 1,224 of record JBEBHT010000407.1, read on the forward strand.
CCCATGCATGATTACCCAGCGCAAACTTTGATGAATGAACAGGCAATATTTTTTTTGCTTTTAATTCTTTAGCCGCCTGTAAAATTTCAGCAGGCAGTAAATGAATATAGCGCCAGTTGGCATCGTATTGCCCGTTTTCAAGAATGGCTAAATCAAATGGACCGAATTGTTCACCTGCTTCTGCAAAGTGTGTATCATAGCCACTGTCGCCTCCAATAAAAATGTTCATGGTTGCAGTTTTCAGAATATAGGATAGCCAGAGTGCTTTATTCCTGGCAAGTCCTCTTCCCGAAAAATGTCTTGCAGGAAAAGTAGTTACTGTAAAATCATTGTCCAGTATAAATTCTTCGTTCCAGTCTTTTTCAATGATGATGGATTCATCATATCCCCAGTGTTCAAAATGTTCACCCACACCAAGACCGCAGATAACAGTTTGTATTTTGGGCTTTAACTGCTGAATGGTTTTGTAATCAAGATGATCCCAGTGATCATGCGTAATAAATAAATAATCAATCTCCGGAATATCTGCTGCTGTATAAATATCTGTTCCCTTAAATGCTTTTGTTCCAAAGGGCAGGGGAGAAGCCGAACCGCTGAATACAGGATCAACCAGTATGCGCTTTCCTTCTATCTGCATAAAATAAGAGGAATGACCAAACCATACCAGTACATCTTCCGCACTGTCTAAGCTTTTTAAATTGGTTTTTACAGAAGGGATTATCTTATCGGGTAAACGCCTTTCTTTCTTTTCAAAAAAGAATTCCTTAAAAACTTTTGAATAACTGGCACCTTCTGTTAAGCTGGGAGTGTGACTAAGATTTTGAAATGATCCGTTTTTATAGTTGGGTGACTGCCTGATCTTTTTCAAACGCTCTCCACCCGGTAATCTTCCAAACTGCGGCATCTGCAGAAATATAAATACAAAAAGAAACAGCAGTACGAGAAAGTAGATAGTAACGAGCATAGCTTTATTTGCAGGTTGCAAACTTAACTGTTTTTTTGAACAGACAACTACACTCAGGCTCAACGCCGGGATTCGCCTGAGATAAGACCGGCACAAACTTTTCCGATTCGTGAGGTACGAACCGGGGCATTTAAAAATGTGTTAATCAATTTTCAATGGCGGCCCTACAACCTGCATATCATTGTCTGCAAATATTTTTTTCATTTCTTCAGCTGTTGGTTCATGCTCTAATGCTGCTACAGTAACAAAGAAATTTTCCAGTTTACCTGCCGGTTGCAGAATAACCGTCATCTTTCCTTTTTCTGATACCTGTGTCCATGCATGCGCAACTTTGCGTGGTAAAAAAATACTGTCGCCTGCATGCAACTTAAATTTATCATCACCAAGCTGGAAATAGTAGGAGCCTTCGAGAACATAAAAAACTTCATCCTGGTTTGGATGGATATGTAAAGGAGTACCCTTGCCCTGCGACAATGAGGTTTGTTCAAAAATGGCCAGGTCTCCATTTGTATCGGTTCCTGAAATTTTTACATCAAGTATATTCGAATTAACTCCTTTGAGTTTGATATGTCCGTGGATTCTTCCTTCGCCTGCATTTATTTTAAAGCCTTTTCCTCTTTCTTTGATTGCTTTATGAAGCTGAGCAGCAGAAACCAAAGGAGCTGTTGCAATGGCTGCAAGTGCGGCGATAAATTTATTTCTTTTCATAGATTCATTTTTTAAATCAGGCACAGGTTGTGTTTCGCAAACCTGTGCCTGAGTAATTGTAATAATGTTGTTACTTGGTTTTGTTGCTGTTGTTGGCGTCCCCGCCAACTAACTAATTCATCTTACTGCACGTTGACGGTGAAGCCAATATGAGCAAAGAAGAAGTTGTTATTTTGTTTTATGCGCTTCCATATCTATTTCAATCAGCTGTCCTTCAACAGCCAGTCCTTTTACTTCGAGCCAGGTGCCGGTAGGGAATTGTTTTTTATAAATAGAGTTGCGGAAGCCTGATACTTTGATGAAATCAGTCATACTGGTTGTGTAAATATTTTCTGCTACCACATCATCGAACGTATAACCGTAATGCTGTAAGATTTTTTCTAAATCGGCATAGCAGTTTTTCATCTGCTGCTCTATGTTGCCGGGAGCAACAATCATTCCCGAATCGTTCATACTTACAGCTCCTGAAATCTTCAGATCGTTGCCAATTCTTACAGCATGTGAATAGCCGTATTCTTTTTCCAGTTTGGGCCGCAGGTTGAAATACTCAGGTGCATCTGTTTGTGCAACCGTTGCATCTTTTACTTCTGTAGTTTTTGAATTGTCTGCATTACTGCAACCTGTAAGAAAGTAAACAAAAACGAACGCAAGGAGGGCTAATGTGAATTTTCTCATTTGATTGGTATTGTTTGTTGTTAAAAGATGGAGGTAGATTCCACTTTGAATATAGAAAGAATAGTTGAGGATTTGTATAACGCTGAAGGAATATAAAAGGGAGCTGTTGAATTATGAGTGTTCAGCAACAGATGGCAACAGCAGGAAAGAGCTGAATGTTCCCGTTAAAACCCAGGGAAAAAACAGTGAAAACACGCTGTTGATTGTAACAGCGCATT
>JBEBHT010000408.1:0-3783 GCA_040081135.1 Lacibacter sp.
ACCAAGCGTGATCTGAACCCGAATTTCATTGGTGGTAAGAGTGAAGTGAGTGACAGAAAAGACCGTCGTGAAGAACATGGTGGTGGTCACAGAGGTGGTGAAAGAAGAGATGACCGTCGTGGTGGCGGAGGTGGTGGACAACGCAGAGACAGCAGAAAAGGATAATTAAGACAAGTATTCATACAAGTACGAGATACGAAGTAAGAAGTACGAACAAAATAACAAACAGTAACAAGAAATATTATTAGCAATGTTACAGCCGAAAAGAACAAAACACAGAAAACAGCAAAAAGGTCGTATTCGTGCCGTGGCCAAGCGTGGAGATAGCATTTCATTTGGATCATATGCTTTAAAAGCATTGGAACCTATTTGGTTAACAAACCGCCAGATTGAAAGTGCCCGCCAGGCAATGACACGTGCTATGAAGCGTGAAGGTAATGTGTGGATTCGTGTGTTTCCTGATAAGATAATTACCCGTAAGCCTGCTGAAGTACGTATGGGTAAAGGTAAAGGTAACCCTGAAGGATGGGCTGCTGTTATTGAGCCGGGACGTATTTTGTTTGAAGCTGATGGCGTAACTGAAGCTGTAGCAAAAGAAGCAATGGCATTAGCAGCACAGAAGCTTCCCATCAAAACAAAATTCATTGTACGCAGAGATTTAATGGCGTAATAATAAGCTGAACTGATTAAACTGATTAACATGGCAACAAAGACAACTGATTATTTAAAGAGCATAAAAGAGCTGAATGTTACAGATCTCGCAGCACGCATTAAAGAAGATGAAATGCGTTTAAAAAAGCTGGAGTTTGCACACGCTATTTCTCCCCTGGAGAATCCCGTGAGCATCCGTGGCCTTCGCCGTGATATTGCCCGTTTAAAAACAGAATTAAGAACGAAACAATTGGGTAAATAACCCATTGAATAAACAGTGGCGCCATTGGTTCCACGAAAAGAAAAAAAGCGAAAAATGTTAGAAAGAAATTTGCGCAAAACGAAGACAGGTGTTGTAACCAGCAGCAAAATGGATAAAACCATTACAGTAGCGGTTGAACGTAAAGTGAAACACCCCATCTACGGTAAGTTCGTTAAGAAAACGACTAAGTTCCATGCTCATGATGAAAAGAATGAGTGCGGTATCGGCGATACTGTAAAAATCATGGAAAGCCGTCCTCTGAGCAAAACAAAGCGTTGGAGACTGGTGGAAGTTGTTGAGAAAGCAAAATAAAATATGCTGCATGCTTACGGTGCATTAACCAAAAGCCTCTGCAACAGAATAAAATTTTTAAATACTCAAAGTTTTTACAACCAAGAGTTTAAAGTTTAAAGAAATGATTCAGCAAGAAAGCAGATTAAACGTAGCCGATAACAGTGGTGCAAAAGAAGTTCTTTGTATCAAAGTATTGGGAAACAGCGGCCAGGATTATGCAAAGATTGGCGATAAGATTGTAGTAACTGTAAAGGATGCATTACCAGGCGGTGGTATCAAAAAAGGTACAGTAGCAAAAGCTGTTATTGTACGTACTAAAAACAAATTACGCCGCAGGGATGGTTCTTACATCCGTTTTGATGACAATGCAGTGGTAATTCTGAATGCATCTGATGAGCCCCGTGGTACACGTATCTTCGGGCCGGTAGCAAGAGAATTGCGTGATAAAGGATACATGAAAATTATTTCACTGGCTCCTGAAGTATTGTAAGAAAGCCAGACGCTGAGGGTGTATTGCCTGCAGCATAAGACAATAAAGTTTAGCTGAACGTTCAGCACTAAGCATAAAGCGAAAAAAATGAGTAAGAGATTTAAACCCAAGTTTAGCATCAAGAAAGGCGATTCAGTAGTTGTAATTGCCGGTGATGATAAAGATGTAAAAAAGCCACGCACCATCCTGGAAGTATTTCCTGATGAAGCACGTGTACTGGTTGAAGGTGTAAACATTGTAACCAAGCACACTAAGCCGTCGGCTCAGAATACTAAAGGTGGTATTGTAAAAAAAGAAGCCCCAATCCACATTTCAAATGTGATGTTGTGGGATGGTAAGCAGGCCACTAAAGTAAAGCGTAGCCGTGAAAGCGGAAAGCTGGTAAGGGTTTCAAAAAAATCAGGACAGCCTGTTAAATAATTTGAACTAAGGTTAAAACAAGAAGATCATGAGCACAACAAAATACGAACCCCGTTTAGTAAACAAGTACAAATCAGAAGTTGTACCTGCTTTAATGAAACGTTTTGGTTACAAAAGCATCATGCAGGTTCCAAAGCTGGAAAAAATCTGCTTAAACCGTGGCGTTAACGGAGCGGTGAACGACAAGAAATTGGTTGACATTGCTATTGAAGAGCTGACTACCATCAGCGGACAAAAAGCAGTTGCAACATCTTCAAAGAAAGATATCTCCAACTTTAAGTTGCGTAAAGGAATGCCTATTGGCGCCCGTGTTACATTACGTGGTGTAAATATGTATGAATTCCTCGACAGATTAATTTCTGCTTCACTTCCACGTGTACGTGACTTTAAAGGAGTAAATGATAAATCGTTTGATGGCCGTGGTAACTATACTATGGGCGTTACAGAGCAAATCATTTTCCCTGAAATTGATATTGACAAGGTGAATAAAATTACCGGTCTTGATATCACTTTTGTAACAAGTGCATCTACCAACGAAGAAGCATACGAACTGCTGAAAGAAATGGGAATGCCTTTCAAAAATGCTAAAAAAGATTAATTATAAATTATGGCTAAGAAATCAATAACAGCCCGTCAACACAAAAGAGAGAAAATGGTGGCTCAGTATGCTACAAAGCGTGCTGCCCTGAAAGCTGCCGGTGATTATGCAGGTTTGGATGAATTGCCAAAGAATGCATCTCCGGTACGTTTGAAAAACCGTTGCCAGTTAACAGGTCGTCCGAGAGGATATATCCGTTACTTCGGTCTCTCCCGTATCATGTTCCGTGATATGGCATTGAACGGACAGATACCAGGTGTTAAAAAAGCAAGCTGGTAAAAAGCCAATCCCGGGTGGGATGATGTGCAGGTATTGAATATGATGCACATATTAGAAAACAAATTTTAAATCATTCAATTAAAGAATAAAATGGTTACAGATCCTATTGCAGATTTTCTCACACGTGTAAGAAATGCACAGATGGCAGGCCACAGAATTGTTGAAATTCCTGCATCTAATCTTAAGAAGCGTATTACTGAAATTTTATACGAACAGGGTTATATCTTAAAATACAAGTTTGAAGATGATAACAAACAGGGTGTAATTAAAATTGCCCTCAAGTACGATCCTCAAACACGTGTTCCTGCGATCCAGGCACTGGAAAGAATTAGCCGTCCGGGTTTACGTCAGTATTCAAAACCTGAAGATTTCCGTCGTGTAAAGAATGGTTTAGGTATTGCCATCATCAGCACATCAAAAGGTGTAATGACTGATAAGCAGGCGAAAGCAGGTAATGTTGGTGGTGAAGTTTTGTGCTACATCTACTAAGAAAAGAAATTGTTGCTGATACATTAAGCTGAAACTATACGAAGCTGACCGGTCAACAACGCAAATAATAAATAGTTTAAAACAGATTTTATGTCCCGTATAGGTAAACAGCCCGTTATAATTCCTCAAGGAGTGACCATTACAGTTGGAATTGATAATGTGGTTACAGTAAAAGGCCCCAAAGGTGTACTGACAGAAAACATTGATCGTGATATCACTGTTGAAGTGGTTGGTGATCATGTAACATTTAACCGTCCAACAGATCAGGGCCGTCACCGTGCAATGCATGGTTTGTACCGC
>JBEBHT010000409.1:0-3773 GCA_040081135.1 Lacibacter sp.
TACTTCTTTATATCAGTCCTTACGCTAATTTTATAACAGTTACTTTACCTTTTATTGTGTATTACCTGGCAAAGGCACTGGATCTTATTTAATACTTACTGCCTTCAACATATTAAAGCCCGTTACTGAAAAGTGACGGGCTTTTTGCTGAAGTCATAATCCATTTACTTTATTGCACAAAAAAAACCGCAGCCAAAGGCTGCGGTTTACTATGATAATTACCTTTTCTTATTTCACTTCTTCAAACTGTGCATCTTCTACATTATCACTTTTTGCATTGGCTTCAGTTGAAGCACCCGGTCCTGCATCAGCACCAGGCTGAGGTCCTGCCTGCTCGGTTGCTTTGTACATTTCTTCGCTTGCTGCTGTCCATGCTGTATTCATCTCCGTCATGGCTGCATCAATAGCTGCAACATCCTGTGATTTGTGTGCATCTTTCAGCTTGGTTAAAGCAGCTTCAATCGGAGCCTTTTTATCAGCAGAAATTTTTTCACCGTATTCCTTCAGTTGTTTTTCCGTCTGAAAAATCAAACTGTCGGCCATATTGATTTTTTCTACTTTTTCTTTTTCTGCCTTATCGGTTGCTTCATTGGCTTTCGCATCATTCTTCATCTTTTCAATCTCTTCCTTGGTTAATCCACTGCCCGATTCAATACGGATTTTTTGTTCCTTGCCTGTGCCCTTGTCTTTTGCACTTACATGCAAAATACCATTCGCATCAATATCAAATGTTACTTCAATCTGCGGAACGCCACGTGGAGCTGGAGGAATACCATCGAGGTTGAAAATACCCAGATTCTTATTATCCTTTGCCATTGAACGCTCACCCTGTAATACATTGATCTGAACGCCGGGTTGATTATCAGAATAAGTTGAAAATACCTGTGATTTTTTAGAGGGAATAGTTGTATTCGATTCAATGAGTGGTGTCATAATGCCACCGGCTGTTTCAATGCCCAACGTAAGCGGAGTAACATCAAGCAACAACACATCTTTTACTTCACCGGTTAAAACGGCACCCTGTATAGCTGCACCCACGGCAACCACTTCATCAGGATTTACACTGCGGTTTGGTTTTTTACCAAAGAATTTTTCAACGATCTCCTGTACTTTAGGAATTCGTGAACTACCTCCCACCAAAATCACTTCATCAATATCAGAAGTAGACAAACCCGCATCTTTTAATGCCAGTTCACATGGTTTCAAACAACGCTCAAATAATTTATCAGCCAATGCTTCAAATTTTGCACGGGTGAGTTTAATTACTAAGTGTTTGGGTACCCCATCCACTGCTGTTACGTATGGTAAATTAATTTCTGTTTCGCTGGAAGAAGATAATTCAACCTTTGCTTTTTCAGCTGCTTCTTTCAAACGCTGTAAAGCCATTGGATCTTTACGCAGATCAATTGCTTCCTGATTTTTGAATTCATCAGCCAGCCAGTCAATGATCACTTTATCAAAATCATCACCACCAAGATGTGTATCACCATTCGTTGATTTTACTTCGAATACACCATCGCCCAATTCAAGAACAGAGATATCAAACGTGCCTCCGCCCAAATCAAACACAGCGATTTTCTGATCCTTGTGTTTTTTATCGAGACCATAAGCCAATGCGGCGGCCGTAGGTTCGTTAACGATACGACGAACAATTAAACCTGCAATTTCGCCGGCTTCTTTGGTAGCCTGGCGCTGGGCGTCGTTAAAGTAAGCAGGAACGGTAATCACCGCTTCTGTTACTTCCTGGCCAAGATAATCTTCGGCAGTTTTTTTCATTTTCTGCAGTACCATCGCAGAAATTTCCTGCGGCGTGTATAATCTGCCATCTATGTCAATACGAAGTGTATTATTGTCACCCTGCGCTACTTTATAGCTCCAGTGTTTGAGTTCTTCGCCCACTTCATCAAAGCGGCGGCCCATAAAACGTTTTACTGAACTGATGGTATTAACGGGGTTGGTAATTGCCTGGCGCTTTGCCGGATCACCTACTTTACGTTCACCATTTTTCAGAAAAGCCACGATTGACGGGGTTGTACGACGGCCCTCATCGTTTGCTATCACAACAGGTTCAGCCCCTTCCATTACAGATACGCAGCTGTTTGTTGTTCCTAAGTCAATTCCTATAATTTTTCCCATGATTCGAGATTTTTTAAGTTCACTTGTACTACTCAATGATAGTGCCATGGGGAAAAAGGGTGAAAAATTGGCAGAAAGCAGCTTTAAATGGAGATGGATTGTGCGGGGATGTCGGAAAAAGCTGCTTGGTTTTTTGATTTGCTGTCAAAGCTGCTAAAACCGGGTGTACCGATTTTCTAAATTGCGAAACCGCTGACGGGGCTTGAAGCCGCCGTCAGGGTTTCAGTATACAGAATTATCTTTGTTTTATGCCAAACACAATCAGCCAGAAACTCAAAATTAAAGATGGTTACTCCCTGCTTACCATCAACGCCCCGAAAGATTTTGCAAAAAAACTTGCCCCTGTTCCTTTGGGTGTAAAAGTATCTGCAACTGCTAAGAAGTTTAACCAGGTGCATTGGTTTGTGCTGAACAGGGAACAGTTGGAAAAAGAAATGGGCAAAGTGATGGCAATGGTGAAAGATGAGGTTGTTTGCTGGATTTATTATCCCAAGGGCACATCAAAAATTCAAACAGACTTAACAAGAGATAAGGGCTGGGATAAATTACTGAAGCATGGCGATCATCTTACATGGATCAGTTTAATATCGTTTGACGAAACGTGGAGCACTTTCGGCTTTCGGCCAAAAACAACGGCTGATCAGAAAAAAGAAGCGAAGCCCGCAGTAAGAGAAATTTTTAACTGGGTGAACCCGGCAACAAAAGAAGTAAAATTGCCCGATGATCTTTCTTCGGCTTTAAAGAAAAACAAAAAAGAAGCAGCTTACTTTGAAACGCTTTCTTTCACCAATAAGAAAGAATACATTGAATGGATTGTTACTGCCAAACAGGAAAAGACTAGAGAGGAAAGAGTGAACGGAACCATTGAACGTTTGGGAAAACAATGGAAGAATCCGAGAAACATCTGATGACTGCTCACCCAAAGGGTGACTGCTCATCGCAAACATGATAAACAAGTTGTTCAGTCACCCTTTGGGTGAGCAGACAACAGCATCCCTATCTTTGCAGCCTTAAATCTTAAATCAGCAATATTCATGAAGGTTTTCAAATTTGGTGGTGCCAGTGTAAGTAACTATGAAAAAATCAGGAATGTTGGTTTTATCGTTCAGCATTTCCCTTCTGAAAAAATGATGATCGTTATTTCAGCAATGGGAAAAACCACCAATGCACTGGAAAAAGTAACCGACGCCTTTTTTGCCGGAAAGAAAGAAGAAGCACTTCAATTATTCCGGGCAGTGAAACTGCAACACCTTGATGAAGCCAAATTTTTACTGGTTACACATTTTAATCCGCTGATGGAACAGTTCAATAATTTCTTTACGGAAGTGGAATGGCTGCTGCATGATAAACCCGTTCGTGAGTATGATTATTATTATGACCAGATTGTTTGCGTTGGCGAATTGCTGAGTACTTCCATTGTGAGTGCTTACCTCAACGAAATTGGCATAAATAATCAATGGCTGGATGTACGGGATATTTTCCGAACCGATGATAATTTCCGTGATGCAACGATTGACCTTGCATTTACACAGCAACAAATTAATGAACAGGTGAAGCCTGTTTTCAACAGAACCAATATTGTTATTACACAGGGATTTATTGGCTGTACCGATGAAAATGAAAGTACCACGCTTGGC
>JBEBHT010000057.1:0-15840 GCA_040081135.1 Lacibacter sp.
TTATATTCAGCTCAAAAGAAATTGATATTGTACGACGATGATGAGCAGAATTTATTCCGGTTTACGCAACTGATAAATGCACCGGGCAGATAACGGAAACATTATGGTAATCGTTTTTAAAGAATCTTCCCTGTATTGTACAAATGTCATAAACTTCAGCCGGTATAAAAGGTTATTTTTGATGAAGTATGATCCAAATGGAATCTCTCTAATTCAGCAAGTCAAATTGTCTGACAGTCCTGTATGGCTTAGAAGCAGCGAAGAAATACAGCGTTAAAGAAATAAAATCTGTATCTGGGAACAGAATCAAGAAGTAAACAGGATATAATTTATTCAGGTGATTGCCTGATGAGAATTGGGTTTAATCCTGATGTGAATTTAAAAAGTACAAATAGTATTCTTGAAGTAAATGAAGTAAAATTCTATTTCAGGTAAACCTCTAAAGAAATTTATAACAATTGGATAAGCATATTTAAAGCACACATAAGTTTGACCTGTAACAAGCACGAGCAATTTATGTGACAGATTAATAATTAAATCTATAGAAATGAAACTCCTGTGTGTATCATTCCTGCAGCAAGAGTACCTTGCCTGTTGAAATGAGGTTTACCAGTCAAATCGCAGTAAATCCTCCTTTAACCGGCTCGACTTTTGCCCGGTGTTCTCCACATTACCGGACAACTCTAAATTTTTGAAGAGTTATCCATTTTGTTTTAAGAACCATTAGTGTTCTTTAACTATTTTAATTCTAGATACTATTTTATGAAAGCCCTGATTCATTTGAAAAGCAGAATGTTTCCCTGCCAGGAAATTCATTTACTCAAAAGATCAGCATAAAGGCACTGCCTTCACCATTTTTGCTTTGTACCTGGATATTCCCTTTGTGCAGCATCATGATCTGTTTGCATAAACTGAGACCAATACCACTTCCTGTTTTGCGTGTACTGAAAAAAGGAATGAATATTTTGTCCATTACTTCTTCATCCATTCCTGTGCCGTTGTCAGCAACTTTGATCATTGCTTTATTATCGGATGAGTAATAAGCTGATAAGGCAATGCGGGGAGAAGTTTTTTCTTTTACTGCATCAATGGCATTCACCAAAAGATTGATCAGCACCTGTTCAATTAAGTTGGTATCTACTTCCAGTGTAATATCCGGGTCTTTCAAAATGATCTCCAGTTCAATATTCTTTTGTTCAAGCGTAGGCTGCATCAGGTGATTGAGATTTTCGAACAGATCCCTGACAAATACTTTCTTTACATTGAGTGTTGTAATCTTATTGAGATTGCGGTAGGTTTCTGCAAACTTCAGTAAACCTTCACTGCGCCGTTTAATAGTTTCAATTCCCAGCTCCAGGTCTTCAACGGAACCTTCATTGTTTTTTAAATGTGTGGTTGACTGCTGCAAGCGGTTTTTTAATGTATCGGCCAATGAAGAAATGGGAGCAACTGAATTCATGATCTCATGCGTCATTACGCTTAATAATTTTCTCCATGCCTGTGCTTCAGTTTCATCCAGCGCCTCACTTACATTTTGAAAGGCAATCAGTTTAAATATTTTCCCATCGGTTTGAAAAGCTGTTGCTGAAAGTAATATCTTAAAGGTTGCTTTGTCGGTATTAACTTTTACTACACGGTTTTCACCGGCTTTTACTGCAATCACTTCTTTGTATAGATTCTCATCTCTTTTTGCCAGACTGTGAATTGTTTTTAAATAGGGGATACCCAGCATTTTCTTAAAGGTTTCATTCATCCATGCAATTTCACCTTCACCGGTTTCGTAAGAAAGGATACCCGTATCCACCAGCTCCAGTATCTTTTGCAAGTACACATACTGCGTTTCTTTTTCCCGACTGATTAATTTAAACGTGCTGTTGATTTCATTAAAGCCTTCTCTTAACGGTTGCAGTTCAGCAGGGGCATGTTTTACATTGAAGTATCTTGAAAAATCACGGTAGTGAACTGATTCTGCAAATTCCTTTACTTCATCCTGTGCATTTTTTAACAACTTGTACAAATCATACAACTGGTAAAGTAAGAATGGAATTGTGATGGCTGCATACATATACAGGGCTTTCACCAGCAGCCATGCAGCAATCAGCATCACTGCAAAGAGCAATGCGATCCTGATCAATAATCTCCATTCGTAACGTTTAAATATCATAAGCCTCACCCTCGTTCCCTCTCCAAAAGAGAGGGAGGCCGGGCTTTTGTTTTTTAATTATGCAATAGAATTGACAAATCAACATCTTGCTATATATCATACTTACTTAGTCTTCTGTATAAAGCTGTTCTTGTTAAACCGAGTTCTTTTGCCGCTTTCGTAATATTACCATTGTGTTTTTCAATTACACGAAGAATTGTATTCTTTTCTACTGTGCCAAGGTTCATGTCGGTTTTTTCTTCTTCCTGTTGTCTTGCTGTTTCAATGGGTGAAAAAATTAAATCATCTGCATGCAGTGATTCTCCATCGGTCATAATCACAGCACGCTCTATTGTGTATTGCAGTTCTCTTACATTTCCAGGAAAATGATAAGTCAGTAATTTATCGATCGCCTTTTTATCGAACTCGATTTTTGGTTTGATGTATTTATCCGCATACAGGTTGGCGTAGTGCTGCGCCAGTAAGTGAATATCTTCTTTACGGTTTCGCAAAGGAGGCAGAACAATCTCTACTGTATTGATACGGTAAATTAAATCTTTACGGAAACGGTTTTCGTTGGCCAGTTCGCTTAATGGAAGATTGGTTGCACAGATTAAACGGATGTCAATATCAACCGGTTCATTACTGCCGAGTTTAATCACCTGCCTGTTTTGTAAAACAGAAAGCAGTTTGGCCTGCTGCTGTAAAGAGATGTTACCAATCTCATCTAAAAAAATGGTACCGCCATTAGCTGCTTCAAAGCGACCGATACGATCTTCCCTTGCATCGGTAAACGAACCTTTTTTGTGCCCGAACAATTCGCTTTCAAATAATGATTCAGTTAAAGCACCCGCATCTACCTTTATAAATGCCTTGTTGTTGCGTAAAGACTTTTGCTGAATGGCCTGTGCAATGAGGTCTTTACCTGTTCCGTTTTCACCAAGGATCAGTACATTGGCATCGGTTGGGGCAATCTTTTCAATTTTTACAAAAATATCTTTCATGGCTTCACTGGTACCCAGAAGTTGAGAACCAATAATTGAATCGGGAGAAGCTTTCACAACAGGTGAATTAATCCTGGCAGCATTTCTTTTTTTCAACGCTTCAGCAATAGTTGAAATGAGTTTTTCATTGTGCCAGGGCTTGATCATAAAATCAGAGGCACCTTCTTTCAATGAACGTACGGCCAAATCAATATCGCCATACGCTGTTATCATAACAACTGCGGGGGAATTACTGAACTCTTTTATTTTCTTTAACCAGTAAATGCCTTCATTTCCCGTATGAATAGTACTGTTGAAATTCATATCAAGCAGTATCAGATCAAATTCGGTTTTTGAAAGAAGGTGACGGATGTTTTCAGGATTTTTTTCTGTAACAACTTCTTTAGCTTCTGTTTTTAACAGCAGGCGTACAGCGGTAAGTACATCTGTATCATCGTCAATTACTAATATTCTGGAATTTTTTAAACTCATGTGTTCTTATCAACCACAAGTTTACCATAATCGTAAAGCATTGACAATTAAATTTTAAGAAAAATCCCTGTTATTAAAAACTGTATCAAAACCGAACAGTCGCTGTATCAAAACCGAACACCTTAACAATAGAATGGGTGACATTCAACTGAAAGCCATTGAGTTAGGATGTTGGCACGGGATTCACAGGTTCAGGTCAGCTCCTTATCATTTCTCATGTTGATTACATACAGAAAAATTATCCGGCGGGTAAAAACGGATGATTTTTCTGTAACAATGATAAGACAGCAACGTAATTTTCAGAAAATATTTTACATGGACAGAGTTATTGAACAAAAGAAGTGGAGTACTAAGCGGTTATTAACCATTGGCGGAATCGTTGCTGTTGTGGCGCTGATTGCAGGCAGTATTTATTTTACTTCGGGCAAGTCGAGATTAAATGTTGATAAAGAAAGAATCACCATCAGTGAAATTAAGCAGAGCAATTTCCAGGAGTTTATTCCGGTAAACGGTGTTGTACTTCCGGTTTCTACCATTTATCTTGATGCCATGGAAGGTGGAAGAGTGGAAGAGAAATTTGTTGAAGACGGAGCGATGATGAAAAAGGATCAGCCGATCCTGCGTTTATCCAATACCGATCTTGAATTGCAGCTGGCCAATCAGGAAACACAGGTGTTTAATGTATTGACACAAATACAAATCAGTAAGAACAATGCCGAGCAAAATTCAATTAACCGTCAAAACCAGGATGCTGAAGTTGACAATGCTTTGAATGAAGCAGAACGTTTATACAATCTCAACAAAAAACTAGTTGAGCAGAAAGTAATTGGTGCGCAGGAATTTCAAAGCAGTAAAAATTTGTATGATTACCAGTTACGCCGTAAAAAATTGACCGAGCAGATCATGAAAACAGATGCAGTTTCCATGAAACAGCAGGTCGACCAGATGAGCGAATCGTATATCCAGATGAAAAAGACACTGGCGTTGATGCGTAAAAAAGTTGGTGACCTGATTGTAAGGGCACCTGTTGATGGTCAATTGACTTCATTAGATGCAGAGATTGGTGAAAATAAAAACAAAGGTCAACGTTTGGGACAAATTGATGTAATGAGCGGATTTAAAGTAAGGGTTGATGTAGATGAACATTATATCAGCCGCATATTTGCAGGACTGATGGGTAGTTGTGATATAGCAGGTAAAAGTTATAAACTGAAAATTAAAAAAGTATATACACAGGTAACTGCAGGCCGTTTCCAGGTGGATATGGAATTTGAAGGAAAAGTACCGGAAGGTATCCGCCGTGGACAGACGTTACAAATACGTGTGGCATTGAGCGATGAAATGCAGGCGGTTATTTTACCAAAGGGCGGTTTTTATCAACAAACAGGTGGCAACTGGATTTTTAAAGTAAGTGAAGATGGAACAAAGGCTTACAAAGTTGATATTCAGCTTGGACTGCAAAGCCCTGATTATTACCAGGTGTTACAGGGATTGAAACCGGGTGATAAAGTAATTACCAGCAGCTATGAAAACTATGGAACGATGCAGGAACTCATTTTAAAATAGATAATCATGAAACAGAAAATGGTGATACTGGTAATTTATTTCTTGCTGGCAGGCAACTTATCGTTTCCAGTAACAAAAGCCTGTGATAATGGAACAAAGTCCATTGACAGAATAATAGTACAGAAGCAAAAACAAAAAACGGTGAACAGCAAAATAACAGCTGAACTGTTTCCATTAGCCAGTATCATGTTCAACAATCAAAACTTGTAAATATTTAAAGACATCATATATGATCAAGATCACCAACCTGGAAAAGTATTACAGAACTGAAGAAGTGGAAACCATTGCACTGAATAAGTTATCCTTCGAAATAAAAGAAGGGGAATTTGTTGCTGTAATGGGGCCGTCAGGATGCGGCAAATCAACCCTGTTAAATATTGTAGGATTACTCGATGATCCTGATGGAGGAAGTTTTTTATTCAATGGTATTGAAGTAGCAGGTTTTAATGAGCGCAAACGTGCCGATCTGCGCAAACATAATATCGGTTTTGTATTCCAGAGTTTTAATCTTATTGATGAACTGACAGTTTTTGAAAATGTTGAACTGCCGCTTATCTACACAGGTGTAAAAACAGCTGATCGTAAAAAACGTGTTGAAGAAGTATTGGACAAGATGCAGATCATGCACAGGCGCAATCACTATCCCCAGCAACTGAGTGGTGGTCAGCAGCAGAGAGTAGCAGTAGCCAGAGCAGTGGTAAATAATCCCAAACTGATTCTTGCCGATGAACCAACAGGTAACCTTGATTCAAGTAATGGTAATGAAGTGATGCAGTTGCTCACTGATTTAAATGAACAGGGTACAACTATCATCATGGTAACACACAGTGAGCATGATGCCAAGTACAGCCACCGCATTATACGGATGCTGGATGGGCAGACTGTGACAGAGAATATACTTGTTTAACCATTAGCCTTATCATCACATGTTCAAAAACTACTTCAAAATCGCTTTCAGGAATTTGTGGCGGAATAAGCTGTACAGCTTTATCAATATTGCAGGACTTGCAATGGGGATCGCTGCTTTCCTGCTGTTACTGCAATATATCAGTTTTGAAAAAAGTGTAAACGGCTTTCATAAAAATGCATCTTCCATTTACAGGTTGCTGAATGAAGATCAGAAAGGACAGACATGGCCGCAGGTAGAGCCCGGCTGGGCACAAAAAGCAAAAGAAAGTTTCCCTGAAATAAAAGAGTACTGCCGTTTTGAAGAGGGTGTAGGGTTGGGAATTGTCCGCCGTGATGATGGTAAAGGAGAATCGTTTCGTGAAAACAATATCGGTTATGCAGAAGGTAATTTCTTTTCTTTTTTCAGCTTTGATATAAAGGCAGGTACTGCTGCTTTGTTTAATAAACCCAATGTTGTTTTTATTTCAAAATTTGCTGCGACCAAATATTTTGGTAAAGAAAATCCAATCGGTAAATCACTAACCCTGTTTAACCAGTTTGGTAAATCAAATTTTACTGTTGAAGGAATATATACGATCCCGGGAAATTCTGATATCCGGTATGATATGGTATTTTCATTGGAAACATTAAAGAATCCTGCCAACCTCAATGATAATGGCTGGGCACAGTTAGATAACCTCAGCTCACAATACATTAACACTTATTTCCAGTTAAGTGATGGAGCAGATTATAAAAAAGTAGAACAGAAATTAATTACACTCCGCAATCAGCTCAAGAAAGATAAAGATGGAGTACTGTTTCGTCTGCAGCCTTTTGCGAATGTCCATCTTCCTTCTTCTCTAAGTGATACTTATCAAACAACCGGTAATCTCAGGTATGTTTATATATTAGGAAGTATTGCTATTCTCATACTGGTTATTGCCTGGTTTAACTATGTGAATTTATCTACTGCCAATTCATTAAAGCGTGCCAATGAAGTGGGCGTAAGAAAAGCAGTAGGAGCATCACAGGAATCACTGGTGCTGCAATTCTTGGGTGAATCATTATTAGTTAACGTAATCAGTTTTGCACTTGCCCTGTTAATTGTGCAGCTAATACAACCCTTGTTTAATGATATCATTGGTAAAGAACTTTCACTGGCTGCATTGCTTTACAGCCCTGTTTGGCTGATGGGTTTGGTATTGCTGCTTGGCGGTTCACTTTTATCAGGTGGATATACAGCTTACAGTTTATCTGGTTTTAATCCTGTTGAAACTTTGAAAGGAAAACTGAACAAATCAACAAAGGGTGCATTATTGCGTAAATCATTAGTGGTGGCTCAGTTCAGTATTTCCATTGCATTACTTCTTGCAACTGTACTGATATACCAGCAGCTGAATTATATGCAGAATAAAAATCTTGGCGTAAACACAGAGCAGTTGCTGGTGATACGTGGCCCGGAAGTTGGAAGAGACAGCACCTATAAAGACCGCCGCACAGCTTTCTGGAACAGTGTTGCACAGCAGAGTTTTGTAAAGGAATATTCACTGAGCGGAACAATTCCCGGCAATGGATACAATTTTGCAACATCGGGTTTTACACAGCCGGGATCAAAGAAAGGTGATGAACTGCAGTCTTATTCATTTGCCATCATTGATAACCGCTATTTGAATACGTATCAAATACCAATAAAAGCTGGCAGAAATTTTACAGAAGCTGAAACGCAGGTTGAATGGAACGACAACAGTAAGGTAATGCTGAATGAAAGAGCAGTTGAGGAACTTGGTTTTGCAACACCTGAAGATGCAGTACGTACAAAAATTCAGTGGGATGAACGGCAGCTTGAAGTAATAGGTGTTGTAAAAAATTATCATCACACAGGTTTACAAAAGGCGATTGACCCCATCATTTTTTATCCTCAGAGTAACAGCGGTTATTTTACCATCAGGCTCAGTTCAGATAAAGTGCAGAACAATATTGCAAAGCTGGAATCCATTTATAAAACCTATTTTAATAACAACCCGTTTGAATACTTTTTTGCGGATGAAAATTTTAACCGGCAGTATATTACTGAACAGCAATACAGCAGGTTGTTTACCACAGCATCTGTTTGGGCCATCCTGATTGCCTGTCTTGGTTTGTTTGGCCTTGCCACATATACTGTTGAATCACGTACCAAAGAAATTGGTGTACGGAAAGTGTTAGGCGCAAGTGTTCTGAATATTTCTCAGCTCCTGTCAAAAGATTTTTTAAAACTGGTTTTGATTTCCATCTGTATTGCATCACCCATTGCATGGTATGTGATGCATCAATGGTTGCAGGATTTTGTTTACCGCATAAATATAAGTTGGTGGGTTTTTTTAGTAACAGGTGCTCTTGCATTACTGATTGCGTTGCTTACTGTCAGTTTCCAGGCAATAAAAGCAGCACTCGCTAATCCTGTAAAAAGTATAAGAACCGAATAAAGAAACAATAATGATAAAGAATTATTTAAAAATGCTTTTCCGGAATATGCAGAAGAACAAACTGCATACAGCAATTAATATTATAGGTATGGCCGTTGCATTTACCTGCAGTATCCTGCTGCTGGTTATGGTGTATCATGAATTTTCTTTTGATCGGTTCCATACAAATAAAAAGCAGCTGTTTAAACTATATCATTTCGCTACTGGACCCGAAGGTGTGGATGCCAGATCAGGCATGTCGTACCCGGTTGCTAACACAGTAATGTCAGAAGGTATCGGCATAGAAAAAGCTACACGTATAAAGAATCGTGGCCGGGAAGTGCGGTATAAAGACAAAACTCTGGAACAATCTACTTTGCTTGTAGACGATGATTTTTTCAGCATGTTTTCTTTTCCAGTAATAAAAGGAGCACAGCAACATCCACTGACCAGTATTGATAATGTGGTACTGAGTGAAAAAACAGCGGGCAATCTTTTTGGTAAGGAGGAACCGATTGGTAAAACTATTGAAGTAAAAGTGGGTGGTATATGGAACAGTTTAGTAGTGTCTGCTGTATTAAAAGATCCCCCGGAAAATTCTTCCATTGGTTATTCGGTACTGGCACGCACTGAAATTGATCCCGACTATGCATCTTTAAAAAATGTGTGGACAAGCCAGCACCATAGCGTGTACGTGCAAATAAGTGATGCTGTCAGCCAGGCTCAGGTAGAAAAAAAGTTCAAAGGTTTTATAGCAAAATATAATCCCGGTGATGTTGAGTATTTAAAGAATAAAGGATACCTGCCGGATGCGAATGGTGACTATACCGGTATGAAATTATTCCCGATAGAAAATCTGCATTTTAATGCAGAGCTAGGTACAGGCAATACTGTAAGTAAACCATTCCTGTTTATTCTGTTACTGGTTGCATTGGTTATAATCCTGATTGCCTGCTTCAATTTTATTAATCTCAACATTGGGTTATCATTTACCCGGACAAAAGAAATCGGAATCCGTAAATGTCTTGGTGCAGGTAAACGCCAGGTATGGTTGCAGGTATGGGGCGAAAGTTTTGTGTCAGTTGCAGCTGCAATGATGATTGGCATTGCTGCAACTCTGGTGTTAATGAAAAGCTTTAATAAATTAATGGAGACAAAGTTTGACACTTCTTTATTGTATCAGCCAGTTGTTGTTCTTTGTTTACTGCTGTTACTTTTACTGGTATCCTTAATTGCATCAGGTTATCCATCCTATATCATGGGTAAATTAAGAACAGTTGAAATACTGAAAGGAAAAATTTCTGTAAGAAGACCCGGTATATTCCGCAATGCTTTAATTGTTGCACAGTTTGTAATTGCCATTGTTCTGATCTGCACTACAGTTATCATCTACCAGCAATTTCAACACTTAAGAAAAGCACCACTCGGGTACACAACAGAATCAATGGTAAGTGTTCCTGTTAAGAAATATGAAAAAGGAAAAGAAATTGTCGCTAAGATGCGCAGCCTGCTGACATCACAATCTTCAGTGATCAGTGTTACCGGTTCGGATGTAAACCTTGGCGTGGGAAAGGATGGAAGTACTAACCAGACAAGCTATGGATTTGATTACAATGGAAAATCTGTGAATACAAATTATATGGCGGCTGATTACGATATTTTAAAAACTTTAAATATAACTCCGAAGGAAGGAAGGGACTTCTCTTCTGCTTATGTTGCCGACAGCAGCAATTCAGTGATTATTACCGAAAGCATGGCAAAGCAGTTGGGTGAAAAAAGTGCTGTAGGCCTTTCATTTTTTTCTGACAGCAGTAAGCCTAAGTGGAATGTAATTGGAGTGATCCCTGATTTTCATTTATACTCCATGTATGAAAAAAATGAGCCATTAACGATTTCTATGAACAGTACATCTTTCATCAGTTATGTGTTGATCAGGGTAAATACACAAAGTCCGGCTGCTGTTATGGATATTATTAAGAAGGCTTATGAACAAACAGAACCCGGCGTTGAATTTAAGGGATCGTTTGTTGCTGAGAATATTGATCGCTGGTATACAAATGAAAAACGTCTTTCCACAATGTTTTCCATTGCAGCAATCGTTGCCATTGTGCTATCCTGTATGGGATTATTTGGAATGGCTTTTATTATTATCCGCCAGCGGGTAAAAGAGATTGGTGTACGTAAAGTGGTAGGGGCATCTGTTGCAGGCATTGCAGCACTGGTAACAAAAGAATTTATTAAGCCGGTTGTTATTGCATTAATTCTTGCAACACCAATCGCATGGTGGGCCATGCAGAAATGGCTGCAGGATTTTACTTACAGAATTACTATACAATGGTGGGTGTTTGCCATAGCAGGATTACTGGCTGTGCTGATAGCCATTATTACTGTAAGTTTTCATGCAGTGAAAGCTGCTGTTGCAAACCCGGTAAAAAGTTTAAGAAGCGAATAAATTAAATCTATGTTCAGTAATTTCCTAAAAGTAGCATGGCGTAATCTCTGGAAGAATAAATTATTCTCCTTTATCAATATTGTAGGACTTGGCCTGGCAATCCCATTTGCGTTGCTGAGTTTAATGCAAGTGCAGAGTGCTTATGAGTTTGATAACTTTCATCCTTATCCTGAACGTACATTCAGGATTACTACTGATGTGACGGATAATGTTGGCACAAAAACAAGGTACGCACTATCGCCTGTTGCCGCTGCTGAACAATTGCAGCAGGGCTATCCTTATATTGAAAAGTCAACCTTTGTAGTGCGTGATTTTGGATGGCAGTTAAATAACCGTTTGAACACAATTAATGTAAACACAATTTATGTAGAACCTGCTTTCTTCGACATATTTGGTTTTCAGTTTGAAAAAGGTTCACGGCCAGTTGAGCCGAATACATTGGTATTGACCAAAGAAAAAGCCGAAGTGTTTTTTGGAACATCTGATCCTGTTGGTATGATACTCAGTCACCCTGATTATGGTGACTTTACTGTAACGGGTGTACTGAAACCTTTCAAACGTAATACACATTTACGGAGCGATGTAATGATATCAATGGCAACCTATAAAAAGATTTCAAAGGACTCATTGCTTACATCGATGAGTGGCTTTACGTATGTGCTGCTCAAACCCGGTGTAAAAGAAAAAAATCTGGATGCTGCATTAACGGCAGTTGCGTCTAAACTCAATAAACAGGCAGAATCACTTTCACTCAAAGAAAGATTTCTGTTCCGCAAACAAAATATTGAAAAACTTGCACCTGACTTTGAAGACTTGCGTGGTAATTCATATATTGAATCCCTTCCTGATCTTGCAGTAAACTTTGGTTTCGCATTAGGATTGCTTTTATTAGCCGGATTCAATTATGTAAATCTAACACTGGCCCGTTCACTCAGCCGTTCGAAGGAAGTGGGGATACGTAAAGTAGCGGGCGCTTTACGTTACCAGTTGGTATGGCAGTTTATCTGCGAAGCAATTCTTGTTGCACTATTGGCATTGGCACTTGGTTATATTTTATTAAAATTGATGGAGCAGTTCAGTTATGTAAACTGGTTTACCTGGGAAGTGGATAACAAGTTTCTTATCTGGATAATTTTTATTGTGTTTGCCGTGTTCATTGGCATGCTGGCCGGGTTTATTCCTGCAAGAATACTTTCCCGCTTTCAACCGGTAAAAGTGTTGAAGGGAAATATCAGTCCTTCGTCTTTCGGGAAAATGGGTTTACGCAACAGCCTGATGGTTATCCAGTTTGTAGCATCTTCACTTTTTATTTTTCTCACAGCAACTTTGTATGGCCAGTTTACATACATGGCAAACGATAACGAAAACTTTAACCGGGAACATATTTATAATATTTCGTTTAATGGTGATTATCGTTTGCTGCAAAACGATATTGTACAGAATAGATCCGTTGAGCGTATCGGGGTGGTGTCAACTCCTTTTGGCGGCATCTCAGCACAATGTGCCATCAAAAAAAGCAAGCTTGAACAAAATACAGAAGCAAGTTATTATGCAGCCAATGCTGATTTTGTTTCAAACATGAAGCTGCAGATTATTGCCGGTAAAAATCTTTCAGCATCTAACAGCGATTCTGTTTCTGATTTTGTATTGGTCAACGAACAGGCACTCAGAACACTTGGCTTAGGTACTGCACAGGAAGCTGTTGGTAAAACAATTCTGCTGAATAACAACCGTGAGGTGATTATCCAGGGTGTAGTGAAGGATTTCTGTTATTATGTGTACCAGTTTGCAACAAAGCCATTGGTGCTCCAGTACAATCCATCACAGTTTCATGTGCTGAGTATTAAAACCAAAACAGCAGTAGAAGATGGTTTGTTTAAAAGTGAGATCAACCGGGTATGGAAAAAATATCATCCGCATGAAGAACTGGCTTTTTCAAATTATCAGAAAGATCTGTACGATCGTTATTTTCCGGGCAGGGATATGCGGTTTATGGGAATGTTTTGTGTTGTGGTGCTGGTTATCGCCATCATGGGTTTACTGGGTATTGTAACCTATCATACAGAAAAACGTGTAAAAGAAATTGGCATACGGAAAGTAATGGGTGCATCAGTACCGGTGATTATAAAAGAATTATCGAAGAGCTTTATCAAGTTGATTGTAATTGCTGCAAGCATCGCATTACCACTGGGTTATATGGCCGGTTATGTGTTCATCAGTTTGTTTGCATACAATGATGGAGTAAACCTGTTAGTGCTGTGTCTGCTCTTTTGTACAATTTTCATGTTGGCTTTATTTACAATTGTGTACAAGTCAATGCAGGCAGCCGTTGCCAACCCGGTTAAAAATTTAAGAAGCGAATAAAATAAAAAATAAATCATGTTATTAAATCTTAAGAACATTTTTAAATGGGTAACTGTCGGCGGCAACAGAACCTTTTTATTAAAGGACATTAATCTTGAAGTACAGGAAGGAGAGTTCATTTCCATCATGGGTCCTTCAGGTTCAGGTAAATCAACCCTGTTGAATGTAATTGGTATGCTGGATGGATTTGACGAAGGTGAATATCAATTCCTGCATGAAAGTGTGCACAAATTAAAAGACAAACAGAAATCGCAACTGTACAAACAATACATTGGTTTTGTATTTCAACAGTATCATTTAATTGATGAACTGACTGTTTATGAAAATATAGAAACTCCTTTATTATACCAGGATGTAAAGGGCAGCGAACGCAAAGCAATGGTGGCAGATATGCTTGATCGCTTCAATATTGTAGGGAAGAAAGATTTGTTCCCTGCTCAATTATCAGGTGGTCAGCAGCAGCTTGTTGGTGTTGCAAGAGCACTGATTGCAAAACCAAAACTGTTACTGGCCGATGAGCCAACAGGTAATCTCAACTCCAAACAGGGCGAGGAGATCATGGAATTATTTAAGCAATTGAATAAAGAAGGGGTAACCATTATACAGGTTACACACAGTGAAAAAAATGCAGCCTATGCTTCACGCACTATTCATCTCCTTGATGGAAGGGTTGAAAATATCCTGGCTAACTAATAACTATTTTATGCGAACGATCAGTATAACCGTCATCTTATTATTTTTTGGCAGCCTTGTTTCTGCACAAACAAATAAGTTCAACCTGAAGCAATGTATCGACACGGCTTTGAAGAATAATATCCGTGTCAATCAAACAGGATTGCAAGTGCAAACTGCGGAAGTAAATATGAAACAGGCAAAGGCTAATCTGTTGCCGAACCTGAATGGCAGAGTGGATTATGGTTTCAACTTTGGCAGAAACGTTGATCCCATTACCAATACATTTACCAATAATCAATTGTCATCATCCAACGCAGGGCTCGGTACAAGTGTAGTGTTGTTCAATGGTATGCGGCTGCAGAATATTATTCAGCAAACAAATTACAACTACCGAGCTGCTGAGTCAGACTACCAGCAGGAAAAAGATAATCTCACACTGAATGTTATTCTTGCTTACATGCAGGTGCTGGGTAATGAAGATGTATTAGCTGTATCAAAAGCTCAGTTGCTTGTAACCAAAAAGCAGGTTGAACGGATGGAAGTGCTGGTAAAAGAAGGCACTGTTGGTGCTTACCAGTTAACAGACATCAGGGGACAGATGGCGAATGAAGAAATTGGAATCATTAATCTTGAAAACAGTTTGCAGCAATCGAAGCTGAATTTATGCCAGTTGATGAATATAACTTATTTGCCCGGCATGGAATTAGACAGGGGAGAGATTGTGCTCAGTAAAGATTTATATGCTCAGTCGCCTGCAGAAGTAATTGAAGCGGCTATGCAGCAAATGCCTGTAGTAAAATCAAATGCGTATAAAATAAAAAGTGCTGATAAAAGTATCAATATCGCAAAAGGAAGTTATTACCCAACCATCAGCTTTAACGGAAGTACAGGCAGCAGTTATTCAAGTTTATTTACACAGTCAATTCCTTCCACTATTTCGGAAGTGCAAACAGGTGACTATATAAAAAATGGGACACTGCGCACACCCGTATTTGCAGAAGTGCAGAATTACAATTCAGCGAAAGTTGGTTATGGCAAACAGATGAATAATAATCTTGGTTTTTTTGCAGGAGTAAGTATGCAGGTTCCTTTATTTAATAATCTGCAGGTAAGAAACAGGGTGAAACTGGCTAAGATCAACAGGCAAACTGTAAAGCTTGAAGCAGATAACCTGAATTATCAATTGAAACAGAGTATTGAACAGGCATGGCTGAATATGAGTGCTTCATTCAACCGTTACAAAGTATTGCAGGAGCAGCTTGCAAATTTTGAAGAATCATTCCGTGCAGCTGAAGTAAGATTTGAAAACGGAGTGATTAATGCCGCAGAGTTTTTAATTGCAAAGAATAATCTTGACCGCACAAAGCTTAACCTTGTTCAGGGAAAATATGAATATACATTCAGAACAAAACTGCTTGATTTTTACCAGGGGAAAAATTTATGGTAGAAATAACAGTTGCAATAGCTCTCCTTTAACTTGCCTGACTTTTTACAATGAACTCTCCACTAAGAAACCCGCTGCTGCAGCGGGTTTCTTATATGCCTAAATGAGCATTATTCCCAATTTTACGACAACAATTATGTATTGAAATGTTTTTAGTCAGTATTGGGTAAGAGCTTAAAATATAAGTTCGTGCTTCAAAAAGTACTCCAATTGAATTACGTACTGAAGATTTATTAAAAATCATGTAATGCTGCAGGAAAAATTGCAGCAAAAAAAGTATTCCTTATAACAGAAAAAGTAAAAAAATGAGTAACGAAAAATCAGATTTATTTTCATTAAAGGGCAAAGTAATCATTGTGACCGGTGGAACAGGCGTGTTGGGTAGTTCC
>JBEBHT010000410.1:0-3761 GCA_040081135.1 Lacibacter sp.
ATATTCACTACTTTTTTTTTACAATAAATCAAATCTGACCTGATAAGTCAGTAAAAAAGTAAAACCACCTGGAAATAATACTGAAAATTTTAACCGATCTTGTTTGACGGTTTTTAACCGCAGATATCTTTCATGAAATTTTATTCAATCAACTTTCAACCCGGCAACTCAACAGGAAAGAAACTCACTCTTTTCCTGGTTGTACTCTTTATGCAGTTTTTAATAGCTGCACAACCCGCTGCTAAAAAGCCGGTGGATAAAATGTCGCCCTTACTTTCCCTGCAGTTAAAAAAGGAGAAAACAAAAGGCAGCCATTCCTACACAATTGCAACAACTGATCTCAGACAATTTAAAACTCTGCTCAGTCAAAATAAATCTATCACACTGGTTTCAGTTTACGAACCTGCTAACCTTGCAGTTATTGAATGCAGCTGGACTGAACTGGAAAAACTATTACTTAACCCAATTATAACAGCTGTTGACGCAAAGAAAAAAGCAAAAGAAGAACTGCTCTTTGGCTTTGTTGATTATGCAGCAAATAAAATATCCACTATCCAAAACAGGTTTTCATTGTTGAACGGCAGCATTATTAATATTTCAATTAAAGAACAACGATTCGATACAACAGATATTGATCTGAAAGGCAGAATTCTCCCGTCCTCTTTTGCTGCCACTACTTCATCAGATCATGCATCTATCATGGCAACAATGATGGCCGGCGGAGGAAATGCATGGTATAATACAAAAGGAGCAGCCTGGGGAAGTAATGTAAGTTCAGCAAGCTTTCTGAATTTATTACCTGAACCCAACAGCTATTATCAATCATCGGCGATTCTTGTTCAGAATCACTCTTATGGAACAGAGATTGAGAATTACTACGGGCCAGAAGCAGCAGGATATGATGCATCTGCAATGAATAACAACTCACTGCTGCATATTTTTTCTGCAGGAAATTCAGGAACTGCCACACCCAATACCGGCAGTTACACAGGTATTGCAGGTTATTCAAATCTTACAGGAAATTTTAAACAGGCTAAAAATATTATTACTGTCGGACATATTGATTCGTTCGGAATTGTATTAGTACCAAGTTCAAAAGGCCCGGCTTATGACGGAAGAGTAAAACCTGAACTGGTGGCTTTTGGTGAGGATGGAAGTTCAGGTGCCACTGCTTTGGTATCAGGTGTTGCAGCAGTTCTTCATCAAACCTATAAAGAAAAAAACAATGGAACAGCAGCTGCTGCTTCACTCATCAAAGCAGTTTTACTCAACACTGCTGATGATGTTGGCCCTGTTGGAATCGACTTTCAATCAGGCTATGGAAGTATGAATGCCTGCAAAGCAGTTAACAGCATTTTATCTGGAAGATATTTTCAGGGTGCTGTTTCAAATAATACACAACAGCAATTTTCCATCAGCATCCCTGCAGGTATTAAGCAGGTAAAGCTGACTTTAGTATGGACCGATCCGCAGGCTTCAGCAAATGTTTCTAAAGCACTGGTCAATGATCTTGATTTTGAACTGAAGCAAATTTCTAACGGTACTTTATGGCAACCGTGGGTTTTAAATTCAGCAGCAAACATTTCTGCAATACAGCAAACACCTGTAAGAAAAAGAGACAGCTTAAATGTTGTGGAGCAAATTACTGTTGACAATCCTGCAGCAGGAAATTATGAACTAACGGTTAAAGGGTTTTCAATACCATCAGGCACACAAAAATTTTCGATTGCCTACCAGTTAGATTCTGCTGATACATTCAATTGGTATTTCCCCACATCATCTGATCATTTATTTTCAGACAAAACCAATGTGATACGGTTTGAATCCGGATTCTCAACTTCCACTGGCTTACTTGAAATGAGTACAGATAATGGAAATAGCTGGCAATTGATTTCATCCACAGTTGATCAGGCAAAAGGATATTACAAACTGCAAACACCTGCTTTAATCAGCAAAGCATTATTGCGAATGACAATCAACAGCGAGATATTTATAACAGATACCTTTACCATCTCAAAACGCATTGTTCCATCTGTTGGTTTTAACTGTATTGATTCCTTTCTGTTAATATGGCCAAAGGTAACTGAGGCAAGCTCCTACCGCCTTTCCCGGTTGGGAAATCAGTACATGGAATCTTTCTTTACAACAACAGATACATTTGCTGTTTTTCCAAAAAGTACAAACCCTGTAAAATATTATTCCGTCACACCGTTCATTGGAACAAAAGCTGCGGTGCGATCATATACATTCAATTATGAAAAAGCAGGAACAGAATGTTATATCAAAAACTTTTTTGCTGATCTTAATCTTTCCAACGAAGGAGAGTTGACACTTGAAATTGGTACCACCTTACGTATTAAATCAATTGCATTTGAAAAACTTACAGCTGCAGGATTTAAACAGATAGATAAAACAACTGCCATTAATACGTTCCAATATTACTCACTTGACAAAACGATCAGGCCCGGCAGTAATATTTACAGAGCACTGATTGAACTCATTAACGGCCAGCTAATCTATTCAACAGATGCAACAATTTATTTCATTGGAACTGATCCATTGATCGTTTACCCCAATCCGGTGCAACGAAATGGTTCACTCACAATCCTGTCACGCCTTGATGACGGATTGATTTTTCAGTTAATAGATAACTACGGGAAAGTTGTACTGCAAAAAAAAATAATAGAATCCCCTCAGCAGCTTTCGCTATATTCTTTACCGAAGGGAATCTATTATTTCCGTTTATTGAAACAAAATCAAAAACAACAATCAGGGAAACTGATTATTCATTAATTCCATAATGAAGCCGGATACTCACCTGCTGCAACCAGTGCATTTACACTTGCCTGTACACCCGGAGCATCTTCTTTGTATGTTACACCAAACCATTGTGAAGATGTTGGGATCACTTTAATCACACCAAGCTCATCTTTAATGTATGCATCTGCAACAAGGGGAATAAAGAATTCTGACTTCTCCTCTTTCCCTCTTTCTGCCAGGAAAGCTTTAAACAATTTTCTTGTGAGATAGAAAATTGAACTGTCGAAACACCAGAAATTCATACTTACACTTGAATGGTAAGGCACTTCATGTTTTCCTTCAGCATCTTCATAAATAATTTTTTCTCCGTCGCCGTAAATCTTGGTACGTTCAGCAATGCTTACCAGATTATTATCTGTATCCACTTCACAAACACCACGGCTTACCGTTCCGTTTGGACTCAATGTTTTCGACAAATCATAACCAATGATTGCATGCTGTTCAGGATTACAATCCGTATTTAAAAAAGCGGCTGCTTTTTCAAACGCATCTCTTCCGTAAAAATCATCTGCATTGATAACGGCAAATGGTTCTTTAATAGCATCCTTTGCACATAAAATAGCATGAGCTGTTCCCCATGGTTTAGTACGTGTGGACGGAATTGCATAACCATCCGTTAACGAATCAAGTTGCTGGTATACATAATCAATTTCAATCTTTCCTTTTAATTTCGGTTCAAAGATCTGTTTGAACTGATCTGAAAAATCTTTGCGGATGATAAAAACCACTTTGCCGAATCCTGCACGGATTGCATCGTAAATGGAATAGTCCATAATTGTTTCTCCGGCCGGACCAAACCCTTCAATCTGTTTCATACTGCCATAGCGACTGGCCATTCCTGCTGCTAAAATCAATAAAGTAGGTTTCATGTGTTCATTTTATTTTGTTGTTTGCCACATATTATTGGTCATAAAAATTATCATCGGCGATTACTGAAAACT
>JBEBHT010000411.1:0-3759 GCA_040081135.1 Lacibacter sp.
CCTTTCCATGCAAAAGATTTATGTAAATGTTTTTTGCAGACTTCAACTCTCTGCTCAATCGTTGGTGGTGCAAGATGCTCACCTGTTTTAATAAAATGTTTGATCTCTTTAAAGATCCAGGGATAACCAATGGCAGCACGGCCAATCATCACACCATCCACACCATAACGGTTTTTGTATTCCACTGCTTTTTCTGCACTGTCAATATCGCCATTACCAAAAATGGGAATCTGTATGCGTGGATTGTTTTTCACTTTTCCAATCAATGTCCAGTCGGCTTCACCTTTGTACATCTGTGTACGTGTGCGACCATGAATGCTTAATGCTTTAATGCCCACATCCTGTAAACGTTCAGCAACCTCTTCAATATTCTTCGTGTTATCATCCCAACCCAATCTTGTTTTAACAGTAACAGGTAAGGAAGTAGAGTTGACAACGGAAGCGGTTAGCCGAACCATTAAGTCAATATCTTTCAGTACACCTGCACCTGCACCTTTCATGGCTACTTTCTTCACAGGACAACCAAAGTTGATATCAACTAAATCGGGATTCACTGTTTCGCAAATCTTTGCACTGAGGCCCAGTGCTTCTTCATCACCACCAAAAATCTGGATACCGAAGGGACGTTCTTCCTCATCAAAATCAAGTTTCTTCAAACTTTTCATAGCATCACGGATCAGCCCTTCACTGCTGATAAACTCACTGAACATGAGATCAGCACCATTGTCTTTGCAAACAGCACGGAAGGGAGGATCACTCACATCCTCCATCGGAGCAAGGAGGAGCGGAAACTCAGGAAGCGATATGTTACCTATCTTTACCACGTTCAAAAAGAATTGCAAATTTAACCACTTTCGACGAGTCTTTATGTACGAAAATCAACAGCAGCGCAAATTTGAGCCTGGAATCGAGTTTTTAATTCTCATCGGCATCTTCCTGGCATGTTTATTAATTGGGAGTATTTCGGCATTCCCAATCTGGATCATCATGACCGGTAAATCTGTATTTACCATGCAGAAGGATATGTTCGATCCGGCCAATATCAATGCCCTGAAAGTGATTCAGGTGGTTTCAACCATTATTATCTTTTTTATTCCGGCTGTTATTACAGCAAGAATTATATCTGCAAAACCATTTGAACTTTTAGGTTTTCGTAAAGGAGTAAAATTTAACAGGGCAGTTGCAGCAGTATTGATTATGCTTTGTGCTATTCCATTGGTTGGTTTTTTAGCTGAAATCAACAAAGCCATTCCAATTACAGCAAGCTTGAAAAAAATGTTTGATGCAATGGAGTCGCAGTATGCAGAGCAGGTAAAACTGATGGCAACATTTAAAACGCCCGTTGATTATATAGTTGCACTGTTCATTATAGCTTTCATGCCTGCTGTTGTAGAAGAAGTTTTTTTTCGTGGGGCAATGCAGAATATTATTATGCGCTGGGTTAAAATTCCCTGGTTAGTTATTTTTATTACAGGACTTATTTTCAGCGCCATTCATTTTTCCTGGTATGGATTTATTCCCCGTCTGGCTTTGGGAATGATACTGGGCTATATTTTTTATTATACCGGTAATTTGTGGTACAGCATTATTGCACATTTTTTTAATAATGCATTGATGATTTCTATTCTTTACTGGCAGTATACCAAAGAGAAAAAGATTGATATGGAAGTAGGCGAAAGTGCACCCTGGTGGGCAGGAATCATCAGTGCAGCAATCGTAATCGGGTTGTTTATTGTTTTGAAAAAACTATCTGCAACAAAAACAGAACGGGATAGTATTGCTGAAGAACCTGTAAGCAGACCACCTGATTATCTTTCTTAAGCAAAAGATCAACCGAACTTTATGGCATTTAACTGGCAAACATTTCGAACCCGTGCATTAACTGCAATTTTATTTGCAGCCATTATGCTCATTGGTTTGCTGTGGAACCAATGGAGTTTTCTTGTGCTGTTCAGTATTATTCATTTCGGCTGCTGGTTTGAATATCAGAAATTAGTTGGCCTCATTGATCCCGGCTATAAAACAATCAATCCATTTCATAAGTATGGTATAATGATCGGAGGCTATGGATTGATGTTATTCTTTACAGACAGCTGGTATGTAACTGAAACAGTTTCGCTCCATTCACTCGGCTGGGTGCTGGCATTGATTGCACTGTTCATTATTCCCCTTACAGAATTGTTGTTTTCAAAAAACATTGTGTTGAAGAATATGGCCCATTCTTTTTTTGGGCTTGTTTATATTTCAGTAAGCTGGGCTTTGCTGCTCAATATCCGCAGCGGCGCCATGTGGTTGCCGCATAATGGTGAGGATACATTTTCCAATATTTCAACATTGCTGGCAAAGATCAGCGGCTATGTTGTTCCGTTGATCATTATTGGTTCCATCTGGGTGAATGATACTATGGCGTATATTGTTGGTTCATTGATTGGCAAAACTCCATTAAGCGCCATCTCTCCCAAAAAAACATGGGAAGGAACTATTGGCGGCATCATTTTAGCCGTTGTGGTGATGGGTGCATTGGGTTACTGGAGTCAGCCATCATCTGCATGGCTTTGGGCAAGCATTGCAGCTATCGCATCTATAACAGGAACAGCCGGTGATTTGCTGGAAAGCAAATTAAAGAGGCTTGCCAATGTAAAAGACAGTGGAAATTTTATGCCCGGTCATGGTGGATTTTTAGACCGTTTTGATTCGCTCTTACTGGCAACTCCCTTTGTGTGGTTGTTCTTAAAAATAATTGAATAAGAAATGCGCTATTATTTATTACTTGCTTTAATCGTATTGTTTTCCTGTAAAGAAAAAGGAAAGCAGCAACCTGAGCAGGTAACTGAAAACACAACCGAAAAAGGTTTGTCTGAAGTGGAAGAAGTAACTGCAGCTGTGAGTGCATTGCTGCCATTGCCAAATTCATTTCAACTGGTACGTGCAAAAAAATGGCATGATGCTTCCGGAGAAAACTGGCTGGTGTTGTATGAAACGGGTTCTTATATTGAAAAAGGAAACATGAATGCTTCTGCCAAACTCTCTGCTGTACTGTATCAAAAAACC
Organism: Lacibacter sp.; assembly: GCA_040081135.1. Classification (GTDB taxonomy): domain Bacteria; phylum Bacteroidota; class Bacteroidia; order Chitinophagales; family Chitinophagaceae; genus Lacibacter. The sequence continues at coordinate 3,052 of JBEBHT010000411.1, forward strand.
GACAGTGGTTTTGTACAGCAATGGAAGATGATTGATTTTATCCAGGATTGTGAACTCGATCTTACCTGTGCATTTTACGATGAGCATTTATCCATCACTGATCTTGATAAAAATGGTCTGGCTGAAATAACAATGGTGTATGCTTTAAGCTGCAAGGGCGATGTAAGTCCGAATGAAAAAAAACTGATCATGTATGAAGGCGGAAAGAAATATGCCATTCGTGGTGAAGAACTGATGATTATGCAGAAAGATACCATTGGTGGAGCCATGACCGCAGATACCGCTTTCAGCAAAGCTCCTCCTGCCTTTCTTTCATTTGCAAAGGAACACTGGAAGAAGTTTGGCCTGCAGAAATACGAGTAAGCCGAATCTTTGTACTTTCGCAGCTCAATCATACTACATGACTATTCACAGAGAAGGATTTAAAAGCATTTCTATTGCAGCCGTTTTGTTTGTGCTCATCAATTTACTGGTGTTTAATTTTTTAAGTGCCACCATGCCTATTCTTTCCTGGCTCATTTTTGCTGTTACCTTATTCTTCCTGTTGTTCATTATTTCATTCTTCCGTATTCCCAAACGTGTTACACCAAAGAATGAACATGCTATCTACAGTCCGTGTGACGGCAAAGTGGTGGTGATTGAAGAAATTACCGATGTTGAATATTTCAAGGACAAACGTATTCAGTTAAGCGTTTTCATGAGCCCGGC
>JBEBHT010000412.1:0-3750 GCA_040081135.1 Lacibacter sp.
ATTCTTTTTTCACCAGCCTTGACAGTTCAACACCGGTCATAACAGGCATCATCACATCTGTGAGCAAAATGTCAACCGGTTGCTTCCTTAACTGGGCTAAAATTGTTTCGGGATGAGTTGATTCAAGAACGATCTCATACTTATCGTATCCTTTTAACAAGGAATGAAGACCATCAATTACAATCTGATGATCATCAACGATCGCAAGCTTTATTTTAGTTGTGGCCATGGGGAGTTCAGTAATCTACCGAAATTATAGAAAATTAGGTTTCAATGGAATCTTTATTTTTAAACGGAATATGAATGGCAACGAGGGTTCCTTTGCCCGGCGAGGAATCAAAGTCAATGGTTCCTTTCAGGTACTCAACACGGGCTTTCATATTTTTTAAGCCGATACCAGCTTTTTCAGAAAGGTTTTTACTGTCGAAACCTTTTCCATTGTCTTCGATGGTGGCACTGATTCCATCTGCATCTTTAATGAGCGACAGTTCAAGCTCTGATGCGCCTGAATGTTTAATGACATTATTCACACTTTCCTGCAATACACGGTAGAGCACAATTTCTGTGGTTGCCTCAATGTGCTCATTCAACCCTTCTGTATGCAGATTTACTTTCAGTACTTTCTGATCAATTTTATCGAGGAATTCAGCAACTGCTTTTCCAAGCCCTGATTTCAGCAAAACATTTGGCATCATCTGGTGCGATACACTTCTTACTTCCCTGCAGCCTTCATCTACCAAACTGATGATGCGTTCAAACGAAAGTTTCTGCTCCTCATCTCTAAACTGCAGATCACTTTCAAATGAAGACAGGTTCATTTTTGCAGCACTCATAATTTGTCCAACTCCGTCATGCAGATCTTTGGCGATCCGTTGCCGTTCATTTTCTTCTGCCTCTAAGATAGCTGCTGCGGCTATTTGCTGCTGGGTGAGAACTGCAGCCTGCAGTTTTGTTTCCTGTTTTAATTTATTGCGGTTATAAAAAAGCCATGCCAGTAAAGCGCCCAGCAAAACAAGAACTGAAATGGTGATGATAAAATAATTTTTCTTCTTCAGGTTAAATTGCTGTTCCTGGATAATGCGTTCTTTTTTTTCCGTTTCATATTTTGTTTTCATTTCAACTACAGCTTCTGCGGAGGCATTTTCATACATGCTGTCTTTCAACACATTTACTTTTTTATACAACTCTGCAGCAGCAGCATAGTTGCCGCTCTTTTCATAATTAAGGGCAATTGCTTTATAAATCATCGGAAGTTTTGACTGAAGGTTTTCCTTTTTTGCAATTGCCAAAGCTTCATTTCCGGCTTGTAAACCTTCATCTGTTTTATTCATCATGGCGTATAGTTCCGAAAGCACCGCAAGATCAGATACGATAAAAAACGGATCGCCGATTTTTGCACGGATTGGTTTTGCTTTCAGAAAACAGGCAAGTGCCTGTGGGTATTTCTTTTCACTTGTGTAAGCGGTGCCCATAATATTCCACCCGTTTGCCTCTGTCTGGTAATTGTTCTGTTCATGTGCAAGCTTAATGCCTTCGGCTGCATATTTATAAACGGAGTCGTATTTATTTAATGCACCATAACAGGAAGCAATATTTGTATAGGATACAGCAATTTTAAAAGGGATCTTATTTCTTTCAATAATTTGTATGGCTGAGGTAAAATGTGTGATTGCTTCTGTGTATTGATTTAATTCCATATAAGCCCACCCGATATTGTGCTGAGCCTTTGCCATTGTAAAATTATCTCCCAACTGCTCTGAGGTTTTCAATGCATTAAAAAACTTTTCCATTGCATCTTTCTGCCGGTTCAATCGCATTAAACTGAGGCCTGCTGCTGAAAAGTATTGAGCGAGCAATGAATCATTTCCTTTTGATTTCAACAGACTGCGGATATTTTTTTCACTTACTGAAAGCCCTGAGTCAGCATTGCTTTTATTGAGATAATAGTATACTTTATTGATTTCTGCTTTCTGGTGCAGGGGAATGTTTTTTTGTTTCTCCGAAAGTTTCATCAGCTGTTCGCTGATAGAGTTGGATGAATCGGGGTTGATTTGCCTGAATTCAATGGACAATAAAAGCAGCAGGTCTGTTCTTTTCTGTTCATTTGTTTCAGTAGTAATTAATTTCCGGAGACTGTCTGTTTTAGAAATCTGCCCTTTTGCTGATACAGCAAGAAACAGAAGCACAGCCAGCGATTGTATGAAAAATTTATATGCTCTCATATCAGGGTATCATTTTAGAGGGTATATGAATTGCCACTAAGGTTCCGTTGCCGGGTGAAGAATCAAAATCCACCGTTCCTTTTAAAAACAAAATGCGGCTGCGGATATTTTTCAAACCAATTCCTTCATCAGCTTTATCTGCATCGTATTCAAAACCTTTACCATTGTCTTCAATGGTAACACTGATGCCATCCTTGTCTTTGATCATGGAAATGTCCAGCTCATTTGCATCAGCATGTTTAATCATATTGTTTACACATTCCTGAATAACACGGTATAAAATTGTTTCGGTATTTGAATCAAGCCGCTGATCGAAACCTTCACTGTGAAAACTTACTTTCAGTTGATCGCTGCTGATCTTTGAAATTAATTCATCAACCGCATCAGGTAAACCTTTACTGAGTAAAGCAGCCGGCATCATGCTGTGACTTACAGCTCTTACTTCTTTACAACTTTCATCAACCAATTGAATAATGTTGGTTAATGATTTATTCTGAGACTCATCTTTAATCTGCACAGTATTGTAGAAAGAGGAAAGATTCATTCTTGCTGCACTCATCATTTGTCCAACACCATCATGCAAATCCTTTGCAATACGACTGCGTTCTTTTTCTTCAGCTTCCAGTACTGATCTTGTTGCAAGCTCCTGTTGATTTAAAATTTCTGTCTGCATTTTCGCCTGCTGCTTCCATTTATAACGATTGTACAGAAGATAAGCGATAAACAATGCAAATAGTGCTGCGCCAGAAATTATGCCAATGAGGGAATTTCTTTTTTTAATAGTGAGTTGCTGTTCCTGGATCTGCTGTTCTTTCTTATTGGTTTCGTACAGGGTACTCAACTCTTCTACCTGCCTGTTTTTCTGCGATGAAAAAATGGAATCTTTCAGTTGGGTATGCCAGGTATAAAAATCAAGCGCTTTTTTATAATCGCCGTTTACGTTTGCCAGTTTACTCATTTCGGCGTAATTGTTAGAAAGCAGTTCCCTGTATCCCATTCGTTCAGCTACTTTATTACTTTCTTCAAAATAGTAAAGAGCCCTTTCCGGTTTACCCCAGGCACTGTACAAAACACCAAGATCAGAAAAACTCAATGCAATTGAAAAGGTATCCTTTACTTTTTGACGGATAGCCAATGCCTGGAGATTATAATCTTCGGCAAGCTCAAATTTGCTTTGCAGCACATACACACCTGCAATGAAATTAAAACTCCAGCTTTTCCCCATCTCATCTTTTAAACGTTTGGCAATTTGCAGTGATGCATTATAACGTTTCAAAGCTTCTGTATAATTACCCTGGTATTCATATACCACACCGCTTTCATTGAGGATCATCTGTATGCCGCTTGAATCTTTTCTTGCACGGAAGATGGCTAATGCTTTTTCATAATTATCAGCAGCACGTTTCAGATCCCTGTTTTTCCGGAACAATTTTGCAATGTCGTTATATACATAGGCAAGCGGTTGTTCTTTGCCGGCCTGTTCATAAATACGGGCAGCTGTGTAATAAAGGGAAGCTGCTTTTTCATA
>JBEBHT010000413.1:0-3749 GCA_040081135.1 Lacibacter sp.
AAATGGGCCTGGTACGCTCCATAGAATATGAACTGGAACTGCTGCAAAAAACCGGCAGCATTGAAACAGAACTGAACATCGAAGGAAGAATGGTAAAGTTGGATAAACAGAAAGAACTGATCCTCTTCCGTATTGTGCAGGAAGCCATTCACAACATCATGAAGCATGCTGATGCAAAAAAAATAACAGCAGCAATTCATTTTACAAATGATGCGATGCAGATTGCAATCAAAGACAATGGAAAAGGATTTGATCTCAGTCCGCTGAATGATGCAGGGAATCAAAGTTTTGGTCTTGGGTTACGGAACATGAACAGCAGGGCTACGCTCATCGGTGCATTGTTTTCTGTAAACAGTACTATCGGCAACGGAACAGAAGTTTCGCTTCAATTACCTATTAATGAAACAGCAAATGAAGGAACAGCAAAAAATTAAAGTGGCACTGGCCGATGATCATGTACTGCTGCGCAAAGGACTGGCAGGAGTGGTAGACAGCTTTGGTGATTATTCTGTTTTGTTTGAAGCAGATAACGGAACGCATTTTATGGAACAGATCAAAAAGCATGGCGAACCTTCGATTGTGCTGCTTGATATTAACATGCCGGAAATGGATGGCTATGCAACTGCGCAATGGATAAGGGAACATTATCCATTGGTGAATGTAATTGCACTGTCAATGTATGACAATGAAAATGCCATCATCCGTATGTTCAAAGCAGGAGCAAAAGGATATATCTTAAAAGACAGCGAACCACCTGAATTAAAAAAAGCACTGGACTCAGTTCATGAAAAAGGATATTATTATTCTGAACTGGTAACGGGGAGACTGATTCATTCCATTAATAAAATGGATGCAGAGAACAGTGAAGTAAAAAATCAAACAGAGCTCAGCGACAGGGAAAAAGAATTTTTAAAACTCGCCTGTACAGAAATGACTTATAAAGAAATTGCCGAGAAAATGTTTCTCAGTCCACGCACCATTGACGGGTACAGGGATGCCCTTTTTGAAAAGCTGCAGATGAAAACAAGAGTGGGACTTGTGATGTATGCTATTAAGAACGGCATTGTTACCATCAGCTGATAAGCTTTGGCAGGCTGCTGATATTTTACAGGTATTTTCACCCTTGCATCTCTCCTGCCCTTTTACTAACTTTCTGAAAACATCCTTATCATGCGCCGCTCAGCTTACCTGTTGCTTTGTGTATTTTTCTTTTCCTGTAATAATGATTCAGAAAAAATTGAACCTTTTGTTCATGATTCAGCTGCTGTGGAAGGAAAAGATTCAACTGTAATACATACAGACACAACCATAATAAAATCAGATTCAGTAATTAAACCGGTTATTCCACCAGCAAACAAACCCAAATCGGCAAGCATAGCCTATTCCTATTTTACTGCCATCAAACGGAATGAAGTAAAAAACATCAATGTACGTCTGGATATCAACAATCCTGAAAGTATAACACGTACTGCTCTGAAAGAAATTGAAAAGAAACAGCTCCTCAACAGCAGGGATGCTGATACAAATTTCACCAGCACATTGTCTATTCCTTTATATGATTCAGTTGAAGTAAGCTTACAGGATCCAGCTAATGATTATACACTCAGCCGCATCAATCACAGCAAGGATAGACAGAAAGTTGATACTGTAAATGGTAATCTCTGGGGCTGGACCGTACTCACCAAAACCGATAAAAAAGAAACCCGGCTTATCTTAAAGATCACCGCTTACATGCCATCCGGTGAAGAAGTGCTGGATAACCGATCTATTCCCATCCGGATTAAATTAGAACAAACCATGCTGCGGAAATTATGGGCCACTTTATTGGATGATCCCAAATATTTTTTAACGGTAATCCTTGTTCCGGTGATCGGTTATTTAGGTAAAAAGTATTTTGATAAAAAGAAAGCTGCAAAAGAAAATCAAACATAATTATTATTACAGCAACTGCCAGCCAATTGCCTTATTCACCACTCCACTAATTGCACCCAATGCAGCGTTGATGGTATCTTCCACTGCAATTAATCCCAAACCTTTAATACTGAGCAGCACAGTGCGGAAGGCGCTTTTCTGTATATCAATATGAAGCATTGCTTCCGATTTTGTAATCTTTCCCTGCAGTTTTAATTTTTCAATCATCAGCAGTTTATTCGCCATGTTCATGGTTTCATTTTCTGCGTAAGGCTTTGCCTGTTTCCAGAATTTGCCAAGGTTGTCTTTTGCAGCAGACAGCATATCTTTTATAAGTACTGAGGTATCGAGTGACATAAAATAAGTAGTTAGAAGTTAGAAAATATAAGTAAGAACATTATGTACAATTCTCATCCTGATTTTGCCCGTTGCTTCAAAGCCATTAAAAAATTAATGATGGCGCCATACTGTGTTTCAAACGCATCTTTCAGCAGTGTAACTTCTTCAGGAATCAGCAACCCGTTTGCTTTTCCCTTGTGCAGTTGTTCCAGCCTTCCGATATTGGCTTCCAGTTCTTTGATCATGCTTACCATGATTTTATTTTTATCAATGGCATTGTTGCGGATGCGAACAGTAGCAGCTTTTACTTTCAGCTTCTGGTAAAATTGTTTCTGATTATCATACTTCATTGCTGCGCTTTCCGGCTCACTTTCAAGCGCCACAAAAAAAGCGGATGTCATTTCCTGCATTTCTGTGATGGTCTTGTCTGTGATTTCATCGTAGGGCGCAAGCAGGGTTACTTTACAGGATGAAAGGACAAGAAAAAAAGCAGAAAAAATGAGCAGGAATTTTCTTTGGACATAAGGTATTGTTAGCATGGAATAAGGTTTGTATAACAAAATACAAATCAGTTATCGCTTTTGCAAGCAGTGTGGCTGCTCATTCTTTTTTTTGCAGACGGCCATATCTGTAAAAATAGTTTACCTTTTTCTGCATGGAAATGGTTCATGTTTAAACACAGAACCTTTTTTTGTGAGAACGTTTTCACTAAAACTTTCAGGTTATCACACACAGATAATTTACCTTGGCGGCAATAAAAAACGAAGCTCTATGGCCATACAACCCTGGCGGACAGGTATAATAACCCAGATTATTGACGAGACTCCGAACACAAGACGTTACCGCATTCAGATACCGGAACTGGAAGTTTTTGATTTCCAACCCGGTCAGTTTGTAACTCTTGATCTTCCCATTCACGAAAAATCAAATAAACGCTGGCGCAGCTATTCCATTGCCAGCTGGCCCGATGGCACGAATGAATTTGAACTGGTGATTGTATTAAATACAACAGGAGCCGGTACTCCCTGGCTCTGGGAAAATTTTCAGCTTGGTACTGAAATAACTTTACGTGGTCCGCAGGGTGTATTTACCTTACCTGAAACCATTGACACCGATCTGTTCTTTATCTGCACCGGCACGGGTATTGCTCCCTTCCGTAGCAAAGCACATTATATACTGAAGAATAATATCCCTCATAAAAATATCTATCTCATCTTTGGTACAAGAAAAAAAGAAGATCTCCTGTATTACGAGGAACTGTCGAAACTGCACGATGAATACGAAAGCTTCCATTATCTCCCTACATTGTCAAGAGAATTATGGAACGGAAGAACCGGCTATGTTCATGCAGTTTATGAAGAATTATTAAGCAAAAGGCAGGAAGCAAGATTTTTTCTTTGCGGTTGGAAAGCCATGCTCGATGAAACAAAGAAGTCTATTTTAGAAATGGGTTACGACAAAAAATCCATTCACCAGGAGGTGTACGGATAGCTGAAATG
>JBEBHT010000414.1:0-3738 GCA_040081135.1 Lacibacter sp.
TCCATAAATTCTCCATTGCGGATCAAATGATTTATCAGCTGTTGGAAATTCAATAATACTTCCGTTTTGTTCCAGTGAATTGGTAAGCAGTTTTGGTTCAAATGGAGAAAGTCCTTTTGCCCACTGTGCTGCATTCACCGGTTGCCCATCGTAATGTGCATAGAAGATAATTGTTTGCGTTGCACCCGGCGTTATTACTTCACCGTAAACAGCGGGCACTGTTTTATTTGTATTAGGTACAAGTAACTGCACATTGGCAATTCCCCGTTTCTTCATAGCGTCCATAATGAACGCTGCATTTTTATAGATGCCGATTGAGTCCCCAACAATGTTGGGTAATTTCAGAAAGGAAACAAATTCAGAAATGATGGCTTGCTCATTGGCCTGCCTGTATTGCCTCACCTTTAATTGCTGAGGACTTTGTGCCAATAAAAAATGAGTGCAGCAGAATGCAACACTCATGATCAATATTGTTTTTTTTATCATACGCTTCTGTTATACCATTAATTAAAACAAAACTTTTGAATTGGTATAATGCCGACCTGCATTTTTAATCCTGCCTGTTTAAAAGTAAATAAAAGCAGCGTCGGTATTAGAAACGTAAATTACTGAATTGGATCAGTAATAGGAACTATCCAGGTTTGTATTTGCTTTCTCAGCTGCTTCAATAGCGACAAAGGAAGAAAGAATATCTGCCTTCCCTTTCTTTACACATACATCATGCTCATAGTGTGCTGAAGGTTTACCATCAGCTGTTCTGATAGTCCATCCATCTTCATCATGAAACACTTCTTTTACTCCAAGGTTGATCATTGGTTCAATGGCAATCACTGTTCCTTCTTTTAATTTAGCACCCGTTCCACGTTTGCCAAAGTTGGGCACCTGCGGATCTTCGTGCAGGTTACGTCCAATACCATGACCTACCAGTTCTCTTACCACACCATAACCATGCTGCTTCTCTGTGTACTCCTGAATTGCAAATGCAATGTCACCTGTACGGTTACCATGCACTGCTTTTTCAATTCCTTTGTATAAAGATTCTTTTGTAACACGCAGTAATTGTTTTACTTCATCTGTTGTGCTGCCAATAATAAAAGTATAGGCACTGTCGCCATGATACCCGTTCATGAATACACCCACATCAACCGAAACAATATCACCATCCTTCAATACATTATTCGTAGGAAATCCATGTACCACTGCATCGTTAACCGATATGCAGCTTGCATACGGATAACTATTCTGATAATTTTTAAAATTAGGTGCAGCTCCATGATCCAGGATAAACTGCTCCAGCTTTGCATCTACCTGCATGGTAGTAACTCCTGCTTTCAGGAATTTGGCAGCTTCTGCAATTGCTTCACCTACCAGCAAAGCACTTTTGCGGATCAATTCAATTTCAAGTGGTGAACGGTAATGAATCATAATTTCTTTATTAAAAAACCCCGGCTTTTTTTGCCAGGGCTTTATGTATTTCAATTCGTTTATTAAATAGCTGAAGAAGATACTGTCTGGCGCCCCTGTATCTTTCCGCCCTTCATCAAACCGTCATACTGCCTCATGAGCAAATGAGTTTCGATTTGTTGTAAGGTATCTAAAATTACACCTACCATGATCAATAATGAAGTACCACCAAAGAAAGTAGAGAAACCACTGGTTACACCTAAATTCTTCGCAATACCCGGCATAATACCAACAATTGCAAGGAAAATAGCTCCCGGTAATGTGATACGATCCATGATCTGTCCAATATAATCAGCAGTTGGTTGTCCTGGTTTTACACCCGGAACAAAACCATTATTCTGTTTTAAGTTATCAGCAATTTGTTTTGGATTAAAGATCAATGCTGTGTAAAGGAATGTAAATCCAATTACAAGAATTGAATAGATAACCATGTACCATATATTTCCATGATCACTCAATGTAGCAGCTACACCTTTTGTTGCGTTAAATCCTGTAAGTAAAGTTGGCAGGAACATAATTGCCTGGGCAAAGATGATCGGCATTACACCTGAACTGTTTACTTTAATTGGAAGGAACTGGCGTGCACCACCAAACTGGCGGTTACCCACAATTTGCTTGGCATAATTGATGGCGATCTTTCTTACACCCTGTACAAGAATGATCAATCCCATAATGATGGCAACCAGTACTGCAATTTCAATCATGAACTTCAGCAAACCACCACCTGCTGTATTTGATTTTGCATCAAATTCAGCTGCAATAGATGCAGGGAAACGTGCAAGGATACCAATCATGATGATGAGTGAAGTACCATTACCTAAACCTTTATCAGTAATACGTTCGCCTAACCACATTACAAACAATGTACCTGCTGTTAAAACTACTGTTGTAGACAACCAGAAGAAAGGAGTGAATGAAGTTAAGATAGCACCACCTGCAATTTCAGGGCTCTTCAGGTAAGTTACATAAGCGCTTGCCTGGAAGATGGTAACAATTACTGTGAGGTATCTTGTCCATTGGTTAATCTTCTTACGTCCGCTTTCACCTTCTTTCTGCATCTTCTGCAACTGAGGCACCATAATGCTCATCAACTGCATAAAGATTGACGCAGAGATATAAGGCATAATACCTAATGCAAAAATGGAAGCACTTGAAAAGGCACCACCTGCAAATGAATCAAAAATTCCTAATATACCTTCTTTCGCTTTTGAGTTAAGTTGTTCTAATCCATTTGGATCAACACCCGGCAAAACAATATGTGAACCCACACGGTATACCAGCAGCAATAAAAGAGTGTAAACAATCTTTGATTTCAACTCTTCAATGCTCCAGATATTCTTTAGGGTTTGTATGAGTTTTTTCACTTGGAAATTTCTTTTTTAAATAATTGCTGAAAAGAAAAAAGACGCATTTTCATGCGTCGGACAAATATCGGTAAAAATTACTTCACAATTTCAACGCTTCCACCGGCTGCTTCAATCGCAGCTTTTGCTTTTTCACTCAATGCGTTTACCTTGAAAATAATTTTTGTTTTGATTTCACCATTTCCAAGAATTTTAATTCTGTCGGTACGGCTGATTAAACCATTGATGTAAAGGTTTTCAAGAGAAAACTCAGTTAAACCGTATTTTTCAGTGATTACTTCAACCTGTCCTAAATTGAATACACGGTATTCAACACGATCAGGATTCTTGAAGCCACGCTTAGGAACACGACGCTGAATAGGCATCTGTCCACCTTCGTGAGCCATTTTACTTTTATAACCAGCACGGCTCTGGCCGCCCTTGTTACCTTTAGTTGATGTACCACCCTTACCGGATGCTTCACCACGACCAATACGTTTTTCTTTGTGAGTTGAACCTTCAGCAGGTTGTAAATTGTGCAGTTTCATTTGCTTTTATTTTGTACTTACGCTCCGAAAGCTTCCGATAGTTATCGGAACGGAGCTCGCTTTTTACGAAATTAATTATGCTAATTCTTCAATCTTAAGTAAGTGATTCACTTTGTGAATCATACCCAGAATTTGAGGAGTTCCAACTACCTCGTTGGTAGAATTGGTCTTGTTCAAACCAAGTGCTTTCAGCGTTTGCTTCTGGCGCTCAGGTCTGTCAATCGGGCTTTTTACTAGAGTGATTTTTATCTTTTTCATTGCATTAAGTTGTAAGTGGTAAGTGTTAAGTCGTAAGTTCTAAAACTTAAAACCTATAACTTATTACTTTTTATCCGTTAAATATTTTTTTTAATGACAGGTTACGTGTTCTTGAAACATTCAGG
>JBEBHT010000415.1:0-3736 GCA_040081135.1 Lacibacter sp.
AACCAGTGGAGAAATTTTGAACTGCCCATGAAGAAAACAAACAGCGGATGGGAACTGCCGTATGTATTGGGTCATGGTAACTATGAATACATCTATGAAGTGGATGGAAAGAAAATCACAGATCCTGCAACAGGTAAAGAATGGCCCAACCAGGTACTGGTAATAGCGCCCAATCAAACCTTCCGGTTAAATGGATATGCCAATGCAAAGGCTGTTTACTTAGCCGGTGATTTTAATAACTGGTCGCCCAATAGTTTTGCAATGAAGCGGGTGGGCGATGAATGGGTGATACAGCAGCATCTTGCTCCCGGCAAGCATATATACAAATTTGTAGTAGATGGAAAATGGATTGTTGACCCCGCCAACAAATTAAGAGAGCCGAATGAATTTCATGAAGAGAATTCAGTGATCTGGATGAAAGAATAAAAGAAGCTGAATTTATTTTCCCATTGCATAGCGTATTCCGCCCAGTACATGTTTCATAAAATTCTCTTCAACGTAGGATTCTTCTGTATGGCCTAAGGCTGTATAAAAACTTCTGCCACCATCATACTCATGGTACCACGACATGGAATGATGATCAGGCTCTGTTCCACCCTGGTAGCTTTTTTCATCAATTGTCAGCAGCACTTTTACATCATTGTTCCTGTTTTTGAAATTATACCATTCATCAAAGCGTTCCCATGGTTGCGGCAGGTGTTTGGTTGACAGATGAGTTGCATCCGTTACAAGCAATGTTGCTTTCTGCGGTTTTGGATGACTGGCAAAATTAGCGCCCACCAGCTTGCAGAACCAGGGCCAGCTGTATTCAGTATCGGTTGCTGAATGGATACCCACAAAGCCTTTTCCTGAACGGATATACTGTTCAAATGCTTCCTGCTGTTCTTTATTGAGCACATCACCGGTGGTATTTAAGAACACAACAACCGAATAACTGCTGAGTGTTTTACTGTTGAAGTAAGTGGAATCTTCAGTTGTATCCACATCAAAATTGTTTTCCCTGCCCAGTTTCAGCAGGGCTTCCTTTCCTTCTTTGATGGATGAATGCCTGTAACCGGCTGTTTTTGAAAACACAAGGATCTTTTTCTTTTTCATATCAGCAGTTGAATTAAATAAAAAGAAAGGCAATGCAAAAATTGCGAGCAGGATGAAATGATTTTTATTCATGAGAGTAAACTTACTTCTTTTTTTGATTCGGTGGATACTGGTTGGTTATTTGCAGTTTTGGGTGGCAGGGATACCAGCCGGTAAGAAAGGTTTTTTTTACACAGGGTTTACAACAAACTTTATAGTGAGGTAGCAAAAAAGACTAAAGAAAACGATTTGATTTTATATTTACCAGTATAAATAATGCTATGAACTATAACTTAACAGACGAAATGCAGGAGATCATTGAACTTTCCAGGAAACTATCAATTCAATATTCTCATGGGTTTATTAATTATGATCACTTTTTTCTGGCACTTCTTAAATCTGACAGTGCTGCAAAAAAATACACCGACGGATTTCCGACAACTGTATGGCAAAAGGAATTTGGTGAAAAGTATATAAAAGAAGAGATGAATTTGGAAGATGCTTCCATTCCATTAACTGTTTATGCAGAGCATGTTATTAAGAATGCCCATCTTTTGTCAAAGCAAGCTGGGAAAAAAAGAATAGATTCAATTTGCTTGTTACTTTCAATTTTATGCTTTAACAATGATATAAAAGTGGCCTATGATAAGATTGGAGTCATTTTTGAAGATATAGCAATTGATTACACTGAAAATAGTCTCGAAAAAATCTCCCCGACTTTTCAAATCGCTGCACTTAGTAAGATTGGCAAATTCTTTTCCTCAGAAGAAAAGTTGAAAAAAAGAGCAACAAGTTTATATGGAGTAGCTTATGAATTGTACTTATATGAAAAGTATACAGAATGTATAAGGGCATGTGAGATTGCTCTTGAATTAGACGGGGGACTTAGTGAGCCAAAAATATTAAAGGCGTATTCAGCAGTGGCAATAAGAGATTTCTCCTTGGGTCTTGCCGAGATTAAAAAACTTATTGAAGGGGACCCCGATAATTTTGATTATCAAATTTGCTTAAGCCATATATATGATGAATTGGGAGAGTATGGTAAGGCATTTGAAATATTTGAAAAATTGTTAATCGTATATCCTGCTGATGCAGTTGTTCACAATAATGCCGGATTTAGTTTTTTGTTGCAGGAGAAGTTTAAAGAAGCAGTGCCTTACTTTGAAAAAGCAATTCAACTTGACAATAGTTTTGCATTCCCTCTGGATAATCTTGGGTTTGTAAAGTTTAAGCTTGGTTATCCAGAAGATGGCATTTCTCTTATTAATAAATCACTGGAATTGGACAAAGGGAATTCTTACGCCTATAAATTTAAAGGCTTAATTTATCAATCATTAGGAGACAAAAAGGAGGCAATGGAAAACTTTAATTTGGCATTGAAATACGGGTACACAAAAAGTTATGGCAATGATTTGATAGACATAATGAAAAAGATTGATCCGGAAAACTAAAGCCCGGTTAGTGCCTCACCAACTGGAACAACGTGATGTAGAAAGAACTGGTTCGTGGAGACACGAACCATGGCGTTAATAATCATGGTTTATTGTAATCATAGCATTGAATCTCAAAAGTACTCTGTTTTATTTCCTCATGGCTAAAGTCATATTGCTCATCATTCGCCCAATCATTGGGAAATTTCACTCTAAAATACTTGCCAATTGCGGTTTCCATACCATCAATTGACCCTTCTAAAGCTAAATATGAATCAGAGGGAATAAAATCTTCTTCCCAAAACTGGGCTGATAAAATAGATACTAGCCCGCAAACTGCTTCGATTAAATTATCAAAAGAGGCAAGCTCAAATTTATCGTGTCTATCATGTTTTGTAGAGTTATAAGCCTTGTACCAGTTTAATGAACTGCCAGTGGACCAAGATAAAAATGGGGTTCTTAAGGATTTTTCCCCATGCCAAAGTGGTAGTCCAATTTGATACGAGGATAAATGATGAGATTTATTGATCTTTCGATAATCTTCCATATTCAAAGCAGAATTTTTTTTGTATCCGTTTTCAAGTAGAATCGCTTTGCAATTGGCTTCAACTTCTACGCATGTTCGTAGCAGGAGTTCATGTATTCTATATGAATAACAAACTGAATTTATATCGGAAGGTTCTATATAGTCAAATAATAATTGTAAATCTTTTTGAATCAATAGAAATGCTCGAATGTATTGTCCAGGTGATTTTGCAAAATTTGCATGATATAAATATTGATATTTTCCACTGTTTGAATAGCTCCCGTCAGTGAATTGCCTGCAAGTTCTTTTAAAAGGTCTATTTAGTGCCATTTGCAAATTTAAAATGTTTCAAAAGATTCTTTCTTATCGGTTGGTGAGACACCAACCAAAGTGTTTGATCCCTTTAACTTCTCAAAATCTTCTCCATTTTTTTTCCTTTAGCTAATTCGTCAATCAGTTTATCCATATACCTGATTTTTTGCATCAGCTTATCTTCGATGTCTTCCACACGGTAACCGCAAATGACACCGGTAATCTTCGACACATTTTTATTCAGCTGCGGTGCGTGGTCAAAAAAGGTTTCAAAATCAACTTTTGTATCAATTTGCTTTTGCAATTGCTGTTGAGTATAGCCGGTCAGCCAGCAAATGATGACATCTACTTCTTCTTTTGTACGTCCTTTCTTTTCTGCTTTCAGTATATAATG
>JBEBHT010000416.1:0-3685 GCA_040081135.1 Lacibacter sp.
TTTTACTCTGTAGTACATGGTTTGAACCTGTTTTTCAGGAAAATCTAACCCGTAAATATTTTTCCCCGTTGCAGTTACATAACCTGCATTTTTAAAGCTTACCCCGTCAGTGCTGCTTTCTACATTATAACCAGCAACATTTACTTCTTCACCAACATTCCATAATAATTTCACAGTGCCATCTGTATTCTGCCTGGCAACAAAACCTTCAAATGTAACAGGTAAAGGACCACCTGAAACACCAACAGCCATATTGTCAAACGTAATATCGCCCGGTTGATTTGCTCTGAATGTAAATTCAAACCTGATCATTTTGCCCGAAGTAAGATCTGCATCAGTCAGCAATAAACAAACAGAACCTGATGTAGATGACAACGGAGTATAAACGGGTCCGTTAGCAGTAGTAGCAATAACTTCAAGAGGATTACTTTGAACAGATGAAATGATTCTTATTCTGTACTCAGTACCAACTGGTGCAATATAGCTGAACCCAACAGTAGTAGCTCCCGAACCACTCAGAATATAAACCGGCGAAATAAGACTTGCTGATCTTACAGTTAATCCGCTGCTTTCAACTTCAGCACCGGCAGTACTGTTCCAGTCAAAAGAAACATCATTGGCATCAGAATAAATACTGGATGAACTGAAGCCTTCATGTGAGAAATCAAACGTATGGGAAACAGAACAGTTAACAACCGGCGTTACAGTTGTGGGCGATTGTGCATTTGTAATAAGGGCAAATGCTACCATAGTCATAGAGAGTACAATTTTCTTCATAATGTAATTTTACAGGGATAAAATCAACAAAACGGGCGAACCGTTTTTCGCTGATGAGTTTCGTTCCTTGGTCAGGAATTTTACGGTGTAAAGATGATTATACTGGGTCGTTGTACTGTTATACAATTCACGAAATACATTACAAGATTCACACATTTACAGTTTACTCATGAACTGTCAAATTTTTTTGAGTAGTTGAAAGTTTAAATTGTGCCAGGGCAACAGTTATTTTTCTCCACTCCCTCCGATCCCTTTTTGTACTTACTCTTGGTGTTGCCTGGCTGAAGAAATCAATTACCATCAGCTTCAGTTCATTAGTTACCAGGTTAAAGTCTTTTTCATGCAGTTTTATTAAAAGCTTCCCATAAGTTTTATCGGCCAGCATATATTCACCTGCTGCAGTTTTATTTCCTGTGTCAAAATCAATATTCATAAAATCAACATCCCCTTTACCTAATTTCATAACAGAGGAACTGTATTTTATCAGAACTGTATCAAAACTTTGAATAAATATTTTTTCTGCCACGGGTCCGGGTTCTTTAATTTTCAATGCTCTCAGCGGCCCAACTTTGGGTAATACAAGAATAAACCAGGAGGCTACATTACCAAGAATTCCCAGCTTCTTTTGATTCGATCCAGCATACTGGTAATCATTCGCCCGGTTCATCCGGTATCGGAAACTTCTACTGGTTGCAGTAGGCTGGGTTTTCAGTATCTCATTTTTTTTCGTGAGCCAGGCAGCCCTTGTAAATACAGGAAATAAACTTTTAACCGACCAGCGGAATGTTTCAATGGCCAAAGACAGGTTTCCGAACACTTTATTCAGATTCAACCCATACGTTTTACTGAATGCTCTTTCCAGCACCGGCCGGGCCACATTAAATCCAATAAAATCATGATAGGCCAATGTTGCATAGTTCCCTTTTGCTGTTTGCAGAACATCAAATGCAAATTCAATTCTCTTATGTGCAATACGATCTTCTTCATAAGTAACCACGTTTCCGTACTTTTTTTTCACTTTTGGGTAAACAATCGGCACACATAGGTTTGTTCCTAAAAAATGTCCATACTTATCAGCCATGTAATGACATAAAAAGCCCAGTGCAAAAGCATACTCATTCACATCCTTTGCTTCATCGAGTAATGCATTCACAAAATTTCCACTTCGTACATAATGTACCAGATTGGTAAACATCGGACTGCCAAACGGGAAATATCCCATATCGGGTGCAATAGCTCCGCCATATGCATAAGAGTGTGCAATTTTTAATGCAGAATCTGTTACTCCGGGATACTTTTGTTTAAGCAGGGGTTGAATAGATTTTTCCCAGCTGGCATCTATAATGGCTTCATGTGTAAGTACCGAATAAGCAAAGCCTGGAACAGGGCTGCTCATAAAGCCGGTAACAGCAATCAATAGAAAGAATTTTGAAAAGATTGACTTCATGATTTTTGATCATTCTTTTCAGTCAACCGCATCAATTGTATAAATTTTTCCCGTAAAAAATAAACTGATTCTTCAGGCTTAAGCAAAGAGGAAAAATTCATACTGTCATTTTCGATCCAATGCAGCATCATGATTGAAAGACAATCTTAAAATTAAACCCATTGTGCAAGGCTGTTGTTACACTTCATTGGAAATAAGTTGTATAATTCCCACTTTTAAATAACCCTGTTAAATATACATGAAGAGTAAATCTGGAGTTTTATCTTATCAACGTTACCGTGCCTTTTCTAAAATAAATTTTATTGTCAATACCCACACCTTTCAGATACCAGACATATACGCCGGGCTCCTGCAGAATATTTTTATACATACCATCCCATCCTGTATCAGTTTTTCCCATTGAGTACACTTCACGCCCCCAGCGGTTTACAACACTGAATGAATAAAGCTCTTTTATACCAATTGTTACAGGGAAAAAACGGTCATTGATCCGGTCGCTGTTAGGCGTAAATGCTGATGGCACAAATACTTTTACTTCTTTAATGGATCTTACAACCTGTGTATCGGTTGTAAAACACCCGCCAACTGTAATGAAGTCGATAAGATATCTCTGTGTTGTTTCACTGCCTGTAATAAAATTAGGGTTATAGGTTAACGGCTTATCAAGGTATATAGCCGGCCTCCATAATACCGACACACCTATTGATCTTGCCTGAAGAGGTAACTGCGTATCTAAGAACGTGTATTGAATGGGATAAGTTATGCCTGGTATCGGTTTTTCAATATTAATCACAACTGAACGTGTTGGCAAATTACATCCATTCAGGTTTGTTACTACGGCATAATAAGTCCCTGACTCTGTTACTCTGAAGCGGGATGGTTGCGATCCGGATAAAGCAGCTCCGTTCCTGTACCATTGAATTTTATTTGTATTAGATAATACCAATACGGCACTATCAGAAGACTGACTGCAAAAGTCAGTCCTTCCAAAAAACCGCAGAGTGGTATCGGGAATAGAAGTAGTTACTATAACAGAATCAGTATGACTGCAGCCTCCTCCACCGCTGGTTGCAGTTACATAATATTTTGTAGTAACAGATGGGCTTGCAAATGGATTTGAAATGTTGGGATCCGATAAACCAGCTGCGGGTGTCCATTGATAACGGATTCCAGGCTTGGCATTCTCCCCAATTAAAACAGGAACAGGGGCACAGTAAACAATACCGGGGCCGGCTTCTGCCCTAACAGTTAATGTATCAATAAGCCGTGCATACAACGTGTCTTTACAACCATAACCATTATAAGGAGTTACTTCAACTGCCAGTAATGATCCTGCTGCCGGTGCCGGCTGCAACCTGAGTGTTTGCTGGTTACCCAGTACCTGTGTAAATGTATTATTGAACCAGGTATAAGATTGAAATCCAAAAGGCGCTTCAACACTTACCGCTGTATCTCTTGGGC